>CAKSOR010000238.1 GCA_934477985.1 uncultured Eubacteriales bacterium | reverse complement strand
GTCCATAGCGCCGCCGAATCCGGTCGGAGCGACCGACGCCGCGTAACCGAGAAGATCGCCGCTCTCGAGCACCATATAGATCGAGTCGACGCCGTCGGCGGTGACGTCGGCTTTCTGAATATCGTCGGCGGTCGGGAAGATCGCGGCGATAGCGTTCTTCTTCTCAAGCTCGTTGTTGGCGGCGATTGTCGGCGCGGTCAGCGCGTTGACCCCCGCGAGGAGCAGCGCGGTTATCGCGCTTATGAGAAGGAGTTTCAGGGTTATTGTGAGTATGAATTTCGTGTCCATGCTCTGCTCAGGCTTTTTTTCCTGACTTTTTGTCATCAGAAGCACCTCCGAATCTTACCGGCTTCGTGTAGCGGTCAAGATACCACACAAGCAGGTTCATTATGAGTATCGAGAAGGAAACGCCCTCGGCGTAGCCTCCGAAATAGCGGATGAAGACGGTCAGGAGTCCGCAGCCGATCGCGTAAATCATGCGGCCGCCCTCGGTTATCGGCGAGGTTGTGTAGTCGGTCGCCATGAATATAGCTCCGAGGAAGAGTCCGCCCGAGAAGATCTCCTGACCGGCGAAAACGAACGGAAGCGAGGTCTTCGCGAAGATGAAGGTGACTATCGCGACAGTGCCGATGTAGAACACCGGAATCCTCCAGGTGATGACCTTCCGTACGAGCAGGTAGATGAATCCGGCGGTCAACAGCAGCGCCGAGACCTCGCCGATACATCCAGCCTCGTTTCCGAGGATCATGTCGAACATCGAGATATCCGGAGCGGCGCCGGTCTTGAGAGCGGCGAGCGGAGTCGCGCCCGACACAACGTCAGCCGACGCAATCGAGATCGCAAGCGGCGGGAGCTTTGTTCCGGGCGCGGTGAACGCCTCGGCTCCCATGTGCGACGGCCAGGCGAACAGGAAGACACGAGCCGCGAGCGCCGGGTTGACAAAGTTCTTTCCGATTCCGCCGAACAGCTGCTTCACGACGATTATCGCGAACACCGCGCCGATGGCGGGCATCCAGAGCGGAACCGAGACCGGAAGATTCATGGCGAGAAGTATTCCGGTGACGACCGCCGAGAAATCCGAAACGGTCAGCGGCTTTTTCATCGCCTTCTCCCAGACGAACTCCGAGAGCACTGCGAAGACGACCGATACGAGCGTCACGGTCAGCGCGCGCCAGCCGAAGATGAATATTCCCCAGATCAGCGCGGGCATCAGCGCTATGCAGACGTCGAGCATTATCGAGCGGGTTGTGTCCTCGGTGCGCAGGTGCGGCGAGGGCGAGACGGTCAGGAGCTTCGGAATGTAGTCGTGCCAGTCCTTTTCGGGAACGGCTTCAGCCGCTTCGTCAGCCTTTTTAGCGGACTCAGAGGCCTCGGCGGCTGCTTCGGAAACGGCGGCTTCGGTCTTTCCGACCGGCTCCTCAGCGGCGCTTTCGATCGTCTGAGCCGTTTCATTCTTCATTTCTTCAGGAGTTGACATCATTTATCGCCGTCCTTTCCTTTTGTTTCGCTTTTTTCTGAGGTTTCCGGCTTTTTTCCGGAGTCGGGACTGTCAGATGGATTTGTCTGCTTTGGCTTGTCCGCGCGGCTCTTCTCGAGAGCGGCTTTCTCGGCGCGGCGGCGGTCGTTGATCTGCCCCTTCGCGGCGCGGATGTACTGCACAATCGGAACATGTCCGGGACAGTTGTACGAGCACGTGCCGCACTCAACGCAGCTCATGACGTCGAACTGCTCCGCCATGTCGAGCTTGCCCTGCATCGAGAACATCGCGAGATAAGCGGGCATCAGGCGCATCGGACATCCGCGCACACAGCGTCCGCAGCGGATGCAGGTCGGCTCGAGCTTCGTCTTGTTCTCGACGTCCCCGGAGAAAACGAGTATCGCCGAAGTGCCCTTTGTGACGACGCCGGTTATGTCCCACTGGGCGAATCCCATCATCGGACCGCCGCTTATGATCTTCTTAGGCTCGCGGGTCAGTCCGCCGCAGTACTCGAGCAGATCGAGATAGGAAGTTCCGAGCGGAACCAGAAGGTTCTTCGGCGTCCTGACGCAGTCGCCGTCGACCGTGACAATCCGCTCGATTAAAGGCATGCCGTATGCGAAGGCGCTGAAAATCGCGGCGCAGGTCTCGGCGTTGAAGACGCAGCAGCCGACATCGGCGGGGAGCTTTCCAGCGGGGAGCTCCTTGCCGGTCAGCGCGTAGATGAGCTGCCGTTCGTCGCCCTGCGGATACTTTGTCTTCAGAACCTTCACCTTGATCAGCTCAGAGCCGACGAGACGCTCCTCAAGGAGATTGATTGCGTCGAGCTTGTTGTCCTCGACGGCGATCGTTCCCTCACGTAGTGAGAGGGCTTTGAGCAAGATCTTGAGTCCGCCGATGACCGCGTCGGGATTCTCGAGCAGCAGGCGGTGGTTAGCCGTGATATAAGGCTCGCACTCGGCACAGTTGACGATTATTGTGTCGATCTTTCCGAGCGCCGACTTGATTTTCGCGTAGGTCGGGAAGGTCGCGCCGCCCATGCCCGAGATGCCTGCCTTGCGTACGATCTCGATGATCTCGTCGGTCGTGGTCTCCTCAAGCGGTTTTGTCCATGGGGTAATGTCGGGCGAGAGACGGTCCTCGCCGTCGTTCTCAATGACGACCGTGCGGATCTTCTGCCCGGTCGCGGAGTTCTTTTCAATTATGTCGCTGACCCTGCCCGAGACGCTCGAGTGAACCGGCGCGCCGAGCCCGGCGTCGACAGTTCCGATGACCTGACCGCGGTCGACGATGTCGCCTTTTTTGACGACAGGAGTCGCCGGAGCGCCGATGTGCTGTGACATCGGGATAGACACGAATTCGGGCGCGGGCAATTTTTCGACCTGACATCGGCGGGTGTTCTTATGCTCATTAATGTGCATTCCGCCGTGGAAGGTGTATGACATCTGATACCACCTCTTGAAAATATGATATATTATATTATACATCAAATCGCGGGATTTTTCAAGCACAATAAATAACATTCATTTAAAAAGTATTGGCGGATTAATGCACGATTCTCACAAACACGAAATACTGAGAACGAACGCCGGGATAGCAGAGCCCTCGCGCGTCGCGCAGCTGACACCGGGTATACGAAAACGACCGCCATGTCGCGTGTAAAGTGCCCGGAGCGTTCGGAAGCTGACGAAAGCCGGGTAGCGAAGACCGCGCGGCTTGTAAAAACACCGTGCGGCACGGGCAAAAACCGATGCCGATGGCGCGGACAGAAATCCCCTGAGCCGGTAACCGCCGCCCTTTGCCGGGAGCCTGAACCGAGGCGCCGCGGCTGTACAGCCGGGGTCAGGAATACTGGAAAATGAGCGGCAAGAAGTTGGAGAGCGCGGCAATCGGCGCAGATTCAGAAACAGCGCGGATGTAAACGCGCGTCGTCCGACGGCATGAGAAACAGCGCGTCAGACGCAAATCAACGCCCGCCGGTCGGCGCAGGATTGAAAATCACGCGACGAACACGGCAGCCGCATCCTTGTGCGGGCACGATAACCGCCCGGCAAGGGCGGATGCGCTAACGGCTGACAATACCGCCGACCGCGGCGAAAAATATCGGGTCCCGCCACCGGAATCAGAAAAAACGCTGATTTAAGGAAACGCTGAGATTAAGGTTGTTTTTTTGCTGAAAAGTCCATAAATTCAATCCTTTTCAACGCCCCGGTTTCTTCGCTTATCCCTGACACAGAATCGCGAAGACCAGCGCCGAAACCGCTCCCTGGGCGAGCTTGAACAGGCAGAACCGCCGCATCGGAACTCCCGAGCCCTCCAGAATCGCGGCAACCTGCGCGTGAACGCTGAGTCCGGCGAATCCGAGCGCGAAGGCGCAGATCGGAAGCCCGGCGCGCCCGAACGCCGATGACAGCCCGGCGGTCAGTGTGAGTTCGAGGAACTGCGCGGCGAGCGCCGCCGGCAGCGGCGGAAGAATCCGGCAGATAACGTCGCCCACAGTCCCGAAAAACACCGCGAACGCGCAGACTTTAAGCATCGAGACCGCAGAGCCGCTGACCGACTCGGACAAAAGAGTCAGCAGCCTGCCCGGCGAGACTCTGTGACGCTCCGGGCCGCGCGGCGCGCTTATGGAGACGTGGCGTTCGGCGGTTACCAGCGCGAAGAGCACAGCCGCGCCGAGCTGCACTCCCCATAGCTTCAGACCGACCGCGGCGCTTCCGAAAAGCGGACCTATCCCGCCGACGCAGAAGGCGAGTCCGGCGTTGTTCGAGAAAGCGATGAGCCTCCCGGCGTCGGCGGCCGAGAGCCGACCACGGTCAAGCAGCTTTTTCGCGGCGACCGCGCCGATCGGAAATCCCCCGACCGAGCCGAGCAGAAAAACCGCCGCGCCGTCAGGCGGAAGTCCGGTCGCTTTTGAGAAGACGTTTCCGAGCGCGCGCGCGGCGAGGTCGGCAAGCCCGGTCGAGCAGATCAGGTTGGTGAGCACCATGAAGGGAAAGAGCGATGGAATCAGCCGCAGAGCGCAGACTCTCAGCGACGATGTGACCGCCGCGGCTGCGTTCTCGGTGTGAGTTATCAGATAAACGAACAGAAACAGCGTAAGACTCCAGGAGAGCCCGAGCAGAGCGTCCGGGGCTTTTTTGACTCTGGCTATAATAATCACGTCTCCCTTTTCATATCATTTACAGAGCGAACCGGCGTTTCGCGGACGGTAATCTCAGGGATAAGCTGAATGAATCGTTTTTTCGCTGAAAACGCTTGGGTTTATTGACTTTTTCGCATGAAACAACCTTGAATCAGCGCATCCTTGGATTAATTATATCGCTTTATGGGGGCTGAATATGAACGATAAGGACACAGGTGAAAAAAAAGAGCGTAAAGCGCCGTTCTCAGAGCGGCTCAGACACGCGTTCGACATACCGGCGGGGACATTCGGAAAATGTTCGTACATAGGGCTCACAGGGCGGCGGGAGCTTGAGATAAGCGGCTGTGAGGGGCTCGAGAGC
>CAKSOR010000237.1 GCA_934477985.1 uncultured Eubacteriales bacterium | reverse complement strand
TAAGGTTGTTTTCACGACGAAAAAGCCCATAAATCCAAGCCTTTTTCGCGTGAAAACTCCATTTATTCAGCTTATTCTTATTCAGTTAAGCGACGCGCCGAGGTTTTTGCACGCCTCGAGCGTGTCGTCGTCGGGAGCGTCGTTGCAGATGACGAAATCGCTCGGCATGACCGCGCCGTCGGAAACGCAGGTCTCCTCCCAGTTGCGCATCCACTCGCCGTCGCCCCAGCCGTAAGAACCGAAGAGACCGACCTTCTTGCCGTTCAGCGCCGGCTCGCAAGCCTTGAACATCGGCTCAAACTCGTCTTCCTCGAGCTGCTCCGAGCCCATCGAAGGGCAGCCGAACGCGATCGCGTCGTAATTTTCAACCGTGGAGGTGTCGAACTCAGCGGCTTTGAAGATCTCAGCTTCCGCGCCTGCGCCTTTGGCGCCCTCGAGGACAGCCTCAGCCATTGCCTCGGTATTTCCGGTTCCGCTCCAATAAACAACTGCTATTTTGCTCATTTTCTATTTCCTTTCAAAAACAATTTATTTCAACCGATCGACCTCTTTACGCAGAGCTCGTCGATGGGTCTTCCGTTCTTGTAGCACCGGCAGTAGACATCGGTGCATTTTTTGTACTTTGCGAAGAGAGTCTTCGCGCGCTCGACATTGCCGTAGACCTTCCAGCAGCCGACCAGCTTGCAGCCCTTCGCCCGATTGTCGATGAAACCGTTCACATCCTCGGGCGGGTATCCGAGAAAACAGCCGATCTCATGCGGGAACTCGCCGCCGCAGAGCCGCTCGCGCAGTCTTGTGAGGCAGTGATTCGGGCGCGTGTCCGAGTAGCCGAGCCGCGCCAGAATATCGGCGGCGTCATGATCCGACAGATCGCGGTCAAGCAGTTCGGGACGGTAGACGTAGACGAGCGCGCTTTTGTCCGAGCGACGCAGCGGGATCATCCGCACGCCCTTTTTCGCGAGGAGCTTGTTGTTCTTCTTCAGAAAATCGTCAAGCTCGCTTTTATCGGAGAACTCACAGCTGAAAAGGCTTGCGGTCTTGAGTCCGGCGAGGGTCGGCGAACAGTGCTTTACAATAATCTCTTCGGACATATCACGCCAGATGCTCGTCGAGGATATTCCGCAGAGCCGCCATCGAGCTGCTGTGAGCCCGCGCCACGCGGATTGCCTTGCGCTTTGCCTCCCCGAGGGCATAGTGTACCATTTTATGTGATACCGTATTCGTGAAGAGGACTAAAAGGTCGGGATTTCCGATGTCCTTCATCGCCGACTCCATCTTCGGGAATATTTTTGCCTTGCAGTTATAAGTGTCGCAGAGTTCCTTGTATCTGCGCACCATACATTCGTTTCCGCCTACTATCACCACGCTCATTTATATCTTCCTTCCATGGTTACTCACTGCTAACTCACATGTCTGAATTTCGGTCAGAGGAATTATGGTTTCCTCTGACCTTGATAATATTATAGCACGGAATTGGTGTAGATTCGACTCTGAATCGACGAAGGATGAATCCGAACGGGCGGGTTACTTATTGCCGAAGAGCGCGATAAGCGCGGCTGACTTCTCCTTTGCGCCCGCCTCGAGTCCGGCGAACGCCGACGCGAAGCCGTCAGAGCCCTCCTTGAAGAGCGAGCGGGGAATGTACGCGATGTTCGCGAAATCTCCGGCGAAAATATAGCCGATGTCGGCTCTGACATTGTCACGTATCAGGTCGAGCATCCGCGCCGACTCGCTGTCGCGGACGTATTTGTCCTTGAGCACCGTCTCGTAGTAGACCGGAAGCAGCTCATTGTGTCCGGTGAAAGCCATCTCCTCGAGCAGAGCGCAGACCGCCCCGGTCTTCTGGCAGTTTATCGGCAGCGCCATGAATCTTTCCGCCTGATGCACCATGCTGATGTAGTCCTTCTGTTCCTCATCGGCTTTCGGAAGCGGGATGACGCCGTAGTCGTCGGGCATGTCGCGCAGACGGTCGGCGAAGTGCAGGAATCCGCCGAGGTACATCGTCAGTCCGTTCCTGAAGATCGGCAGGTTGAAGGTCGTGTCGCTGTTCGTGTCGTAGACCACGCCCTCGCTGTTCATCACGAGGTCGTAGAGCTTAAGGAAGACATCGGCATTGCGTTCGCGTCCCATGACGATCCCGGGCATTCCGGAGGCGTCGCGGTCGGTGATCATAGCGTCGGAACAGTAATAGAGCGCGTTTATGTTGCCGTTCCAGTTGACGCAGAGCGCCATGCGGTCATTTATGTCGGGCTTCTGGTCGCTGTTCAGGTCGGAATAGACATCCTTTCCGACCTTTTTTATGTAGTCGTAGGTCCACTTTCCGGAGTCGACGACCTCGTACATCGCGTCGGCGTCGGAATAGAACTTCTCGTACATCGTACGGTTGTAGTATACGCAGTTGAGGAATCTCGTGCGGTCGAGCGTGCAGTCGCCGACAAGCGTGTAGAGCGAGTCGTTTCCGACCGTCATCGCCGACATGTAATCGCGGTCCCACCAGTCCTCGTCGAGGCTGAGATAAGGCGCGTCGGCGATGTTGAGGAAGAGCCGCTGAGAAACGAGCTTCGCGCCGCTCCATTCAGTCGGGTTGAAGAGATCGTAGGTCGTGTCGTCGGCGAGCAGGAGCTTCTGGATAACGGTGGAGCAGTCGCCCTGCGCGACGCCGCTGTCGAAGACATTCAGCTTGCAGTTCAGCTTTTCCTCTACCTTCCGGTTGAGCGCGAAGACGGCGTCGTCGAGGACATCTCCGGTCTGCTCGGGAGAGAGCGCGGTATATACCGTGTCGGTCGGAGTCCAGACATTGATCCCGAGCTCGTTGAGGTTGAGGTCGGACGGCACGCCGGAGGTGATCGACCCGGCGGCGGTGTCCTGGGCGCTCTGGGACGTCTGTTCGGGCGGCGGGGCAGTTGTGTCACCACAGGAAACTGTAATGACGGTCAGAAGCGCTGTAAGCAGCAATATCAAAGCTCTGCGTTTCATAAGTGTTTTCCTCAGTTATTTTTTGAAATTCACTTCTTCACTATTCCTCTTCCCTCCGCCAGCTTCACAAACCTGTAGAGTTCATGCGGCTTGACGAGGAAGAGATTTCCGTCCTTTCCGCCGGTGCGCCGGACGTACTGCATCGCGTCGCAGATGTGGTGCATCGCGGCGTATGCCTTCGGGCGCGTCTCCATGCCCTCATAGCAGCTCGGCGCGAGTCCGAAGAAGGGCATGTCGAAGCCGAACATTATGTAGTCGAACGCGTCTGCGGACGGGTCTTTTTTCCAGGCTTCGCGGCGTTCGGCACAATCGGCTTCCCATTTCTTCAGGTTTTCGGTCGGGCAGCCCGCGCCGGGAAACCACTGCGGCACTTGTTGGGTCATCGCGGTCATTCCGCGCCCTTCAAAGGCAATTTTGCCGCGTGTTCCGCCGTTCTTGTAGGTCACATAGTACTCGAATCCGGCTTTCGCGACGGCGTCGAACTGCGGCGTGCCTGAATTTGCCTTATAATACGGGCTCGAATCCTGCCAAGGATAATATCCGCGCGGAACACGGCGCTCGCCGACTACTTCTGAGATATGCTCCTTAGCCTTCCGTAAAAGCTCCGTGAGCAGCTCTGGCGACAGGAAGCCCTCAGCCTCGGGCACGACCGCGACTCCGCCGCTCGAGATAACCGGCTCGATGTTCGGGCAGACACCGCCCTGCTCAAGCGGAAGATAGAGCTGCTCGACCAATTCCGGCTGATAATCATACCATGACGCCGGGAATGCGATTCCGGCGCGCATTCCGTCAAGACACATCGCGTTGATGACGTGTGACAGCACCGGGAGATGCCCTAAATCCGCCGCATAGAGCATGAAACAGACCGGCGTCGCGCGTTTATCGAGCTTTTCGAGCAGGAACTCGTCGCTGTATTCATCGTCCCACGGCGTCGGGACAGACGGGTCGTCCAGCCAGTCGCGCGGGAGAGTTTTTTCGGTCTGCAACGTGAAGCCGATGCGCGGGTTTATTCCGACGATGTTGCCGTACAGCCCATAGCGCGCCATCTCGGTGAAGACGTCGTCAAGGCAGCCGAATTTCCCGAGACGCTCGATGTAGACGTTTTGCGAGCCGACAATATTCATGTTGCCGATCTCCTCAGCCAAAGCCGCGACCGTCTTCATGAACTCAACCCACTTCATGTCCTCATAGACTGTCACTATATCCTCGCGGCAGAAGTATGCCAGCCAGCGGTCGATGCAGCCGGGGTCAATGAACCCGATCTGACGCGCGTGAGACAGATGCCTTCTCGCGATCCGCCCGGTCACCGAGGCGTAGTCGTCGCCTGGACGGATAGAGTCATAGGCTTCCGCGCCCTCGATGTCACAGTAGAGAGACTTCACTGTCGTGACACCGGCTTCGAGAAGCCGCGCCGACGAGTCTGCCCAGATACCTTCGTTCACGCCGAGCGCGTCGGAGTGCAGAATGTCGGGGTAGCAGTAGGACGCGTAGTCGTGACCGTCCGGCTTCTTCGCGGGGAGAATGAAGACGGTCTTCGGGAGCGGACGTCCGAAGTAGCCGTAGATGTCCTGGTAGAAGTCGACCGTCTCGCCGTTTTTCCGGGTCGAGATGACCTCGCCGCCGAAGGCGATGACCTCGCGGCGGAACTGGAACGACCCGCGGTCGGAGATGCTGCAATAGAGTATCTTCTCGTAGAAATTCGCGAGATAATAGAACTGCTCCATATGTCCGTGACCGACGAGCGGGAGCACCTTTCCCTGCCACGAGTCGGGGCGGGAGCAGCAGTAGATCTCGAAATCAACGCCGACCTCGCGTGAAAGACGTGAAAGCGTCGGTACAACCGCACCGATCGAGGTGCAGGTCTCGTCGCAGAAGAAGAAAAGTAAGGTTCTGTTTTTCATGAAATTGTTCCTCCGGTATTTGTGGTTTCAAGGGAAACGCTGATTTAAGGTTGTTTTCACGACGAAAAAGCCCATAAATCCAAGCCTTTTTCGCGTGAAAACTCCATTT
>CAKSOR010000236.1 GCA_934477985.1 uncultured Eubacteriales bacterium | reverse complement strand
GAACAGCGGCTCATAATGGAATCGCAGGTCAACAACGAGGCTATCGTTGTTCTGCCCGAAGAAGCGCAGTACTACACGGGACTTGAACAGGCGATGAAAATCCGCAAATATGTCAAACAGCGGAATGTTTCGCAGATGCCAGAGAGCGTTCAGCGGATCATCCGCGACCGCAACGACGAGGCGCAGAAGCTTGAAAAGGACGCGCGCGTTCTGATTGAAAAGGCTATCGTCGAGGGCAGGTTCTACGTTCACGGCGAAGTTCTCGGACTGAAGCACGGCTCGGCGAAGGACAAGCTCGACGAGGCGATGAAGTGTCTTGTCGAGAGCGTCTATTCGAAGCTCAATATGGTAAATCAGTTCGCCGACGGCGACGCCGACATTCTCGCGGTTCTCCGGAGCACGAGCGAAGAGGTCGGTTTCACCGGGATGGGCGGAAACAACGAGGACGCGCTGAATGAGATCAGTCAGTGGCTCGAACTGCAAAACCAGAAGCTGCTGAAAACCTCGATGGGCGACGTTCAGCGGCGCTATCAGGCGATTCCATACGGCTGGCGGGAAATTGACATTGCCGCGATGATCGCGCGGTTGATTGTCCGGCACAGGATTCAGATAAGCTACGGCGGCGCGGTCGTCGGCAAGGATGAACACCGTCTGATCGATTTTCTGCGGAAAAAATCCGAGGTCGACAAGGCGATTGTCGCGCGGCGTATCGCGCCCTCCGAGGAGCTGATCCGCAAGAGCGTAAACTTCCTGCGCGATTATCTCGGCGCGATGGACATTCCAAGCGACGAGGACGGGCTGAGACAGTTTGTGATCGGCACTTTCGAGAAAAAGCAGAAGCATTATCAGGAACTGCTCGGATTCTACAATAATAACAAATATCCCGAAAAGGACACCGTGACCTCCGCGCTCGGGCTGATGAACGACATTCTGAGCCAGAGCAGGGACAATGTCGCGCTCTTTACGCATATGGTCGAACGGCAGGACGATCTGCTCGACTCCGCCGAGGACATGGAGGATGTTGAGCTGTTCTTCAGGACTCAGCGGGCGGTGTTCGACAGCGCGGGAGAGCGGTACGACAAGATAAGCCGGGAGCGCGATTATTTCTCGACCGATTCCGAGACGCTCGGAGTTCTGAAGACAATCGCGGAGATTCTCGCGATGGAGAAGCCGTACAAGCGTATCGGCGAGCTTCCGGAGCTTGTTCAGAAGGCTGGGCGCGCGTATGAGAATCAGCTTGAACTGAAGCGCGATGAGGTCGCCGAACACATTCGTCAGTGCATGGAGGATGTGCATCAGCTCTCCGAGGAGGCGCGGGACGCCGGGACACTGCTGCGTCAGGCGGACGATTATTTCACGTCCAAGCGCGACGCGGCGAAGGTGGCAAAATCCCTCACCGAGCTTGACGCGATGATAATGCAGACGCTCACTTACAAGAAAAACATTTGCGATCGGCTGGAGGCTCTTATAGTCCCCGTGACTCCGGACAAGCCGGACGAACCGGTTCAGACGAGGACAATAAAAACTGTGCGGAGACTTGATCTCTGCCCGGTCAAGCGTCTGCAAAGCAGGGAAGATATTGAAAGTTACGTCGGGGCGATACGCGAAAAGCTCATGGAGACGCTCGATAGCTGCGACGGGGTGCAGATAAACTAAGGAGACGAAGATGAACAAGAACGCAATTCAGAAGTTCGCGATCTGGGCGCGGAACGAGCTGATTTCTCAGGTTTCACAGCGCGCCTATCAGTATGGAATTGAAGAGTCGGGCTTCGGCGACGCCTCGGCGGACGCGATTGGCAGTCGGCTGCTGACCGCGGAGGAGAAGTCACAGCGTCAGGAGCTGATACGGCAGATCCGCGAAAAGGGCTACAAGCAGGTCATGGAGGAGGTTGCCTACACGTGGTTCAACCGCTTCACCGCGCTGAGGTTCATGGAGGTCAACAATTATCTGCCGTCGCACATCCGCGTGTTCTCGGACAGCACCGGGGCGTTCAGACCGGAGATTCTGAACGACGCGCTGCACCTTGATCTGCCGGGGCTTGACGGCGGAAAGGTCGCGGAGTATATCGAGAGCAACGACACCGAGGGGCTTTATCGGTATTTACTGCTGACTCAGTGCAACGCGCTGAATGAATCGCTTCCGGTGATGTTCGAGCGGATGGGCGGATACACCGAGATGCTGCTGCCGAACAATATTTTAAGGCAGGACAGCGTGCTTGGGCGGATGGTTGAGGATATTCCCGAGGAGGACTGGCGGGACGCCGTGCAGATTATCGGGTGGCTGTATCAGTATTACAACACCGAGCTGAAGGACGATACCTTCGCGAAGCTCAAGAAGAACGTCAAGATCGCGAAGGAGCGCATTCCCGCCGCGACGCAGCTTTTCACGCCCGACTGGATTGTGCGGTATATGGTTGAGAACTCGGTCGGCAGACTCTGGCTGGATGGGCATCCGGACGACGAGCTTCGCGGCGGGTGGAAGTATTATCTTGATGAAGCAGAGCAGAAGCCCGAGGTGGAGGCTCAGCTTGAAAAGCTCCGCGAGGAGTACAGGACGATAAAGCCGGAGGAGATAAAGGTCATCGATCCCTGCATGGGAAGCGGGCATATTCTCGTCTACGCTTTTGACGTGCTGATGAAGATTTACACGTCGGCGGGATGGGATCAGCGCGACGCGGCGCAGAGCATTCTGAGGAATAATCTTTACGGGCTCGACATTGACGACCGCGCGGCGCAGCTTGCCTATTTCGCGGTCATGATGAAGGCGCGGCAGTATGACCGGCGGCTGCTCACGCGCGGGATTCAGCCGAATTTGTTCGCGATACGGGAGAGCAACCGGATTGACGAGGCGGTCATAAGGTATTTCCACAAGGGCGATCCGGAGCTGAAGGCGGCGATTGAAAGCGTCATCGACGATATGCGCGACGCGAAGGAATACGGCTCGATAATCAGCGTGAGACGTGTGGATTTTGAGCGGCTTTACGCGCGGTTTGACGAGATAATCGACGAGGTCGACCTTGCGGACAGGAGGTTCGCGCTTGACGATCTGCTTCCGGTGGTGAGGAGCGCGGAGCTGCTGTCGACGCGGTATGACGTCGCGGTGACCAATCCGCCGTATATGGGCGGGTCGGGGATGAATCCGAAGCTCAGCGAGTATGTGAAGGGGCGGTATCCGGACAGCAAGAGCGATTTGTTCGCGGTGTTCATCGAGAGATGCGGCGAAATCGCGAAGAGCGGCGGGTATCAGGCGATGATCACGCAGCACTCGTGGATGTTTTTGTCGAGCTTTGAGCAGCTGCGCGAGCGGCTGCTGTCGTTCGACATTATGAACATGGCGCACCTCGGCGCGCGGGCGTTCGAGGAGATCGGCGGCGAGGTGGTGCAGACGACGGCGTTCGTTATACGCCGGAATTATATCGCCGGGTACAAGGGCGAGTATTGCAGGCTGATTTCGCCGACCACTCAGCAGGGGAAAGAGGAGATGTTCCTTGAAGGGGAGAATAGGTTCGCGGCGGAACAGGCTAACTTCTCCAAGATTCCCGGGTGTCCGGTGGCGTATTGGGTGGGGGAGAAGTTTGTAAAGGCTTTTAAGACTGGTATAGCATTAAAAAATATATCAAGTGCAAGATCAGGGGCAAAGACAGGTAATAACGACTTGTTTCTCCGAAATTGGTGGGAAGTGGACATTCGAAATTGCTGCTTCAATGCTCAAGATATATCAGATTGCAAACAGTGCGGTAAAAAATGGTTTCCCCATAACAAAGGTGGCAACTTTAGAAATTGGTATGGAAACCGTGAATTACTTATCGATTTCGAAAATGCTGGCGAGAACATTAAAAAATATGGTGACATCGAAGGTGCATCATATGACATAAATGCTCAAGACGTATATTTCCATGAGGGGATAACTTGGACAGCGTTAACAAGTTCGAAAAACTCTTTCAGGTTTTCGCCTAAAGGATGTGTTTTTGATTCGAACAAAGGACCTATGCTGTTTCCTAAAACGAAAGCTAACACCGGGTACATTTTAGCACTTTTGAATTCTCAGGTATCTCAGGAAGTGTTCAAAATGCTAAACCCGTCTCTATCGCTTCAAAATGGAGATGTTGATAAACTCCCTGTTGTTTTTGATAAAGAGCGGGAAACTGAGATACAATCGCTTTCTGAGCAAAATGTTGAAAAATCGAAATCTGACTGGGATTCCTACGAAACCTCTTGGGATTTCAAACGGAATCCCTTAATATGAAAGAAGTGGGAAAATGGAAAATATCATTATTGAATGTTCGTGCCAGAGTGATAGCATATGGTCTATCATTCTGGGCATTGCCCCGATAGTAGTTGCAATTGCAGCTATTATTGCTCCATGTATAATTGCCGCTAAACAAAACAAGATAGCATTATACGAGATAAGGTTTGATTGCTATCAGCAGCTGGAATCTATGAGAGCTTTTTGTGAGTATTTGAAAAATATCACAACTTTTTCTCCATCTGAGGATGAACAAACAGACAGAGTGTGGAGTTGTCAACTACACTACTTCAATGCACATTCACTGCTTGAAGATGAGGAATTTCAGCGAAAAAAATACGATGCTTTTTATCAAAAAATGTATGCAAATTTTTGTTTGCAAGCTGACCAGAAGATGTTTCTGTCTTTGAAACTTCTCATAGGTAGTAATGAGAAAGAGGTTGAGCTGTTATCAAAAGCGTCAGAACTTTTATGCGTTTTTATCAAAAAACTATTTCGAAGTTACGATGCAACGCAGAAAGATTTAGAAAACAAATTATCTGATTTGGATTCAGCAAAAAGTGATTTAATATTAGCATTCGGAAAAATAGAAGAAATAGAGAAAAAACTCGAAAAATTATTGAAATTATAATTTTCTAAGAGGAATCAATCATGTCAACCCTTATCTCCGCTAAAAACGCCGCCTGGAAATCCGAGTGCAACGCCCGCTTCCAGCACCTAAAACAAAACGAACAAGCCCAGACCGAAATCTC
>CAKSOR010000235.1 GCA_934477985.1 uncultured Eubacteriales bacterium | reverse complement strand
CTCGTTGAAGGCGACGTTCTGGTTATCGACATGTACGACAAAATTTACAAAGGCACGTTCCTCGGCGGCAATCTTACTACAGCTGTGGCGACAAAAACCAAGACCGGCGGCGCGGTCATCTGGGGCGGTGTCCGCGACGTCGAGCAGATGAAAGCGGTCGAAGGTGTACAGGTATACTACCGCGGCATCGACCCGACCCCGATACGTGACTTTCTGATGACCGGTTTCAACACGCCGACCCGCCTCGGAAACGCGATCGTCCTGCCCGGCGACATCGTTTTCGGCGCCGGCGGAGGAGTGCTTTTCATCCCCGCGCACCTCGTCCCCGAAGTCGTCGATGGCGCCGCGAAGACCCATGTGAAGGACATTTTCGGCTTCGAAATGATCACGCAGAACGTGTTCACGACCGCGCAGATCGACAAAAATACCTGGAGCGAGGACATGCTCGACCTGCTCGTCAAGTTCATAAAAGAAGACCCGCGCGGCGAGGAATACCGCGACCTCGACTGGTCGAAGGAATACGATCTCGCGCGCAATGGTGACCCCAATGACACCCAGACAGCACTTTGATATTTACATCGCCGGATGCGATCCGGTTGGCGGTATTTACCATTATCGGCTTGAAAACGGGCTGATTTTTGTCAATAAATACGATATCGACCGCCCGATGTGGATCACGTTCGATGAGAATGACGATGAATATTTATACATTTTATTGCGTGAGCTGACCGACGATCTGCATTCCGGAGTCACACGCTGCAAGGTTGCGCCAGACGGAAGTCTTTACGGCTTTGAGATCCCGGTTCTGACCGAGGGGCGCTGCGCCTGCCACGCGTCGGTTTCAGGCGACCTGCTTTATCTTGTCAACTATCTTTCGGGCAATGTGCTCGCTTATGACAAAAAGTGTCTTTCGCGCGGTCCGGTGTTTTCCGACACACACGAGGGAAAGGGCGTTCATCCGACCCGCCAGGAGGCGCCGCACACGCATTTTGTCCGCGAGTCGCCTGACGGAAAATACATATTCTGCGTTGATCTCGGAGTGGACAAAATTATTGTCTACGATCACGAGCTGCACAGAATCAGCGAGGCGTCCGTGCCAGCCGGCGAGGGTTGCCGCCATCTCGACTACTCGCCTGACGGAAAATTCGTGTATTGCGCAAATGAGCTTGGTTCGTCAGTCAGCGTTTTCGCGTATGAAAATGGGCGATTAAAGCTGCTTGACACCTGCAAAGCGCTGCATGAAGGCTTCAATGGGCCGAACACCGCCGCCGCGATCCGCGTTTCACCTGACGGTAAGATTTTATATGTCTCGCACCGCGGACACGATTCAGTCTGCGCGTTCGACATCGTCGACGGATGCCGGCTTGAGAATCCAGAGTGGACAAAAATCGCGGGATCGTCTCCGCGCGATTTCAACTTTGCCGGAAATTACATGTTCTGTGCGAACGAGAAGTCCAAAGTGACCATCTTCAAAGTCGACGGAAAGCGCCTCGAAAAGCTCGACGACGAGCTCGACATTCCCGGCGCGCTCTGCGTCACGGTTCGCTGATTACTGACAAAATGTGACATAAAAAATCCCGGATTTCCCGGGATTTTTTATGTTGTGCAATCTGATGATTTCACTTCATTGAGCGCTGGCGAACCGCCTCGTAGAGCATCGCCGTTGCCGCGCAGGAGACGTTGAATGACGTCGCGTAGGAGTCTTCAGCCATCGGTATTGTGCACAAAAAGTCGCACCGTTCTTTGTACGCCGCCGAAAGTCCCATCGTTTCATTGCCGATCATCAACATGAACGGCTCGTCGAGCGGCGCTGTCCAGATCGGATGCTGGCGGTGTGCGGTCGTTCCGAGAAGGGTGAATTTTTTGTACTTTTCACGCATTTTTTCGATGAAGGAATCGAGCGCGTTTTTGTCCGAAACGCGCAGCGCGGGCACTTTGAAGAACGAGCCCATCGCCGAAACGACGACCTCCGGATCGTACAAATCTACCGAATGTCCGGTCGTCAGGATCAATGAAACGCCGAGCGCGTCGGCGGATCGGATCAATGTTCCGAGGTTTCCTCGGTTCGACGGGCGGTCAAAAAGCACGATCATCGGGTTCTCCGGCAGCGAATCGACCAGCTTATCGAGCACGTTT
This sequence comes from uncultured Eubacteriales bacterium, assembly GCA_934477985.1. Taxonomy (GTDB): domain Bacteria; phylum Bacillota; class Clostridia; order Oscillospirales; family CAG-272; genus Flemingiibacterium. Next base: position 2,875 of record CAKSOR010000235.1, on the reverse strand, counting down.
TCCGCCATGTCGGGCTTCATCGCGACGATTGCCATCATCTCGGAAACGTCGGTCTTACCTGACAATTTTGCCATTAGTTCTGGCTTTAAACGGTAATTCAGCGTGCAATTGCATTCTTTGATGTAGCCGTTCGCCCAATCGGACAGCGGCGCATCAGGATAGATCAGCGACTTTATCTCCCATCCGCAGGTCTTCGCCTCCTTCAAGCTGCGCACGCCCTCAACGAGAAACTCGCCGTAGTGGTAGCGTTTTGTCCTATTCGAGCGCAGAACCTCGAATTTCTGGTAGTCAGCGTCCGCTGATTTTATGTACTTTTCACGCATTATTGCAGTTCTCCTCGATGAAGTCCGCGACCGGAACCGGGTTATCGAGCGAGTGCGGATGGTGGTCGCAACCAGGCTTTACTATTGTAGCTATCTTCCCGCCGAGCGCCTTGAAACGATCCGCAAAAATTTGACCATTATTGATATATGGTACGACGCGGTCGGAGTCACCGGCGACAATTATCGTTGGGATCCTTACTACTTCCGCGACCTTATCTATTGGATTTTTGTTGAAGGTCTTCAGCGTCTCGGGGGTGAGGTGATACCACTCGAGGCACTCCTTCGCCTCACGGCTTTCGAGGTTCGCGCAGGGCCAGGAGCGGATGTCGCAGACCGGCGCGTCGAGGTAAAGTCCGCTGACTCTGTCAGGGTATTTCGCGGCGTAATTGACCGCGTAAAGCCCTCCGCGGCTGAATCCGAAGAGAACAGCTTGTGAGTTTGAGCCAAATGTTTGGCAAATGAATTCATGAAATTCGTACATCATGTCGAGCGATTCGTCGCAGCCGTACATGTCGCTGACGCGATGGTAACAGAGATGCCAGCCGCGCTTGAGCATTTCTACGTCGACTGAATCGAAGCCGCCGAAAAATTCGGTGCGCCAACAAACCGGATTTCCGGGCAGCGGATGGGTCGGACGGACAACCAGGCTGTCGCGTCCGTTGAGACAAAAGTTTGTGCATTCGCGTCCATGGTAAAGTGTTTTTGAGATGAATTCGTAAGTCATTATTCTCTCCTCCAATTTGACTTATTTTAGCATTTTGTGCAATATGTCTATGTTTTCCGCTATTGACTTTGTACCGTCGACCTCGATTATCAGGCAGGTAAGTGTTTTCAGCCACTCATCAACTAAATTCTCCGGGCGCTCAGCGACTGATCTGAAGAATTCCTGCTCGGTCTCGTACAGGTCGCCGCCCGGCTGCATCCGGCTGCCAAATTTGTTGAAAGAACGCTGCTTTACGCGCTCTAATCGGAGCTTTTTGGGTACTTTGACGTAGATTGCCAGGTCGAATTGCTTTTGAATCTCGTCCGAGAAGTCGGGCTTTACCGCCGCCAAAACACAGTTTTTGTGCGTTTTGACGTCGATTTTGAGCAATTCTTCAACCTCTTCGCGTGTCCGCGGACTCGCGTAGAGATAATTCGGGTCGGTCTTCGGGAAGTAATAGTCCTCAATATCCATAAATTGGTAACCGAGGTCGGCGGCGAGTGCCCGTCCGAGCGTGCTTTTGCCCGCGCCGTTCAGACCGCAGACGAAGATTTTTCGGTACATTATGCGTTCCTCCTGCATATTTATACATTTATTATTATCGGTTTGCGGCGTAGAAGCTCATCGGCGCGGCGGTCATTCGGGTCGTCGCTCGACAGCGCCCAGAGATTTTCAGCGCGAAAGCTCTTCTCAAACTGCCTTTTTGCGTCTTCCGGAAGGCGCTGGAAGTTCGCGGATTTTGTCAGAATACGCAACTCCGAGTGCTTTCTGAGATGTGCCAGCAGCTCGCAGCCGCGTTTGTTTGCGGCCAAAACTTGTGTGTATTTCGGCGCGTCCTCGTAGTCTGCGGGCACAAATCCACAAATGCTGCCGAAGATCGCGCGGCGCAATCTCGACGCTGAAAAACGGCGCTCAAGTGAAGCGTTCACGATTTTTTCTACGCCGAAATTCCGCTCAGCAGCGCGGCGGAGCTTGTTTTCGATTCCGCCAGAAATTTCTATTCCTTCCATATGCTGGGAATTCAGCCGCAGCCACGCTGTCACGATCGAGTCGAGATTCGACGTCCGATGGATAGTCGACTCCGCGAAGACTTTTTGCGCGCGTTCGGGTAGGGAATTTGTCTGTTCTCCACAAAAAAGATGTTGCCTGATTGTTGATGCCGACGAAAATTTCTCTCTTTCCGAAAAATATTCGCCGTCCGGATTGTACTTTTCGCCGAGACGTTTTATGCCGAGCGGCTTAGTCTTATTCCTGTCGAGCGCACGCAGATATTCGAGTGCCAGAATGTCGTTCGAGCCGCTGCAGAGCGGTGAATTATACAGTTGTCGATAGACTTTTTCGCGAAGAGAATTTGTGGAATCTGCCGAATTTTCTTCGCGCGCACGCCGGAATTCGCGACTGAAAAGCTCTGATTTGAGATTTTCTGCGGTTTTTGTGAGTTCTGACAAGGACGATTCGACTCCGAAAACGAGGTAGTCAGCACCGATATTTTGCGCGATCGACACGCCTCCGCGGGCGAAAAACTCGGCTCCCGCCATGCACCACGGCGCGGGAAGCGACAGCACCAGGTCAACGCCAAAAGTTCCGGTCGCGTCCGGCTTTTCAGGCCCTCCGAGCGCCGCTTTCGCACGCGCGAATTTGTCGTAGATCGCCGGTTCGCCGCGCTGTGTGAAGCTGTCCGACATGATCGCCACTATCGCAGTGTCGCCGCCGAGCTGTTTGCACAATTCGCTTATTTGGTAATTATGACCAAGGTGGAATGGGTTATATTCACAAATAATCGCCGCTATTCTCATTATTTTTTGTAATTTCCTTAAAAAATGCGTTTTTCCTCTTGCTTTTATCGAGG
>CAKSOR010000234.1 GCA_934477985.1 uncultured Eubacteriales bacterium | reverse complement strand
TCCGGATGCTCGACGCACACCCGAAGCTCCGCGTCTCGTTCGCGCACTTCTTCTTCCTCTCGAATTTCCCGGACGAGGCAGTGAGAGTGATGGAGAAATATCCGAACGTCTGGTTCGACCTGACGCCTGGCGTTGAGATGTACTATAACTTTGATAAGAACCTCGACGTCTGGCATGACTTCTTCACGAAGTATTCGGACCGGATAATCTTCGGAACCGACAGCAACACGGTAAAGTCGAAGAACTGTGAGCTTGTCGAGCTTGTCAGGCGCAAGCTCTGCGAGAGCCGCGAGATCTTCTCCCAGCACTGCTACGGAAAGGATTTCATCGTCCGCGGACTTTATCTTAACGACAAAACGGTCGAGCGGATCTGCTATACGAACTTCTTTGAGCGTCTCGGCGAAAAGAAGCCGGTTGATTTTGAAAAATTCCACGATTACTGCGAGATAATGAGGCACGACATTGAAGCCAACCCGGCCGAGCCTGAAAGGATAATCGGCGCGGAGCTTGACCTCAAAGGAAAAACCTACAATTCGATCGCGCTTGAATTCCTTGACAGGCGTCTCGCGGAAAGATGATTTTCAGCAAACATACTTTTCTGAAAGGAAAAATACAATGAACATAATGATAGTCGGCGTCGGCGGACAGGGTTCGCTGCTCGCCAGCCGCATTCTCGGAAACGCCGTGCTCCTCAAGGGCTTCGACGTCAAGGTCTCCGAGGTTCACGGAATGAGTCAGCGCGGCGGCTCGGTCGTTACATATGTAAAATACGGCGATAAGGTCGCGTCCCCGGTGATCTGCCGCGGCGAGGCTGACATAATAATGTCCTTCGAGCTGCTCGAGGCTGCAAGATGGCTGCCCTACCTCAGGAAGGGCGGAGTAGTCATCACAAACACCCAGCAGATAAACCCGATGCCGGTAATCACCGGCGCGGCTGAATACCCAGAGAATCTCGCCGATAAGATGAGAGCGGCAGGCGCTAAGGTCATCGCCGCCGACGCACTCGCGATCGCGCGTGAAGCCGGGAGCGAGAAGGCGGTCAACGTCGCTCTGATCGGACTCATGTCACACGCGCTCGGTTTTGACACCGAGACCCTCCGCGAGGCGGTCAGAATGTCTGTACCCGAGAAGTTCCTCGAGCTCAACCTGAAGGCGTTCGACCTCGGAGCGGCGCATATCGCGTAACCCAAAAAGAAGGAAAAATCAAGGAAAGGAAACAAAAGCAAACCAATGAGCAGATACTTCAACGAAGCGATCGAGACCGCGCCCAGACAGCAGCTCTTCCATCTCCAGTCGTACAATCTCTCTCGCACGGTCTATCACGCCTACAAGAACGTCCCGATGTACAGAAAGCGCATGGACGAAGCCGGAGTGAAGCCCGAGGACATCCAATCGGTCAGTGACTTAAAGAAGCTCCCGTTCACCTACAAGCAGGATCTCCGCGACAACTACCCTTATGGAATGTTCGCCGTCCCGCCGTCTGAGCTCCAGCGAATTCACGCGTCGTCCGGAACCACCGGCAAGCAGACGGTGGTCGGCTACACTCACCATGACATTGAGATCTGGTCTGAGTGCGCGGCAAGAGCTCTCGTCGCGGCTGGCGCGACCAAGGATGATTTCGTTCATGTCTCATACGGCTACGGACTCTTTACCGGAGGTCTCGGACTTCACAACGGAGCTGAGATGATGGGAGCGACTGTCATACCCGCCTCGACCGGAAATACAGCAAGACAGATAACGATATTGCAGGATTTCCATTCGTCGATCCTCTGCTGCACACCGTCCTACGCGCTCTACCTCGCCGACGCGATGAATGCGCAGGGCGTCGACCCGTCGACTCTGAACCTCAAAGCCGGTATCTTCGGCGCTGAGCCCTGGACCGAGGAGATGCGCAAGGAGATTGAAAAGCGTCTTCACATCAAGGCTTACGACATCTACGGACTCTCCGAGATCTCCGGACCGGGCGTCGCGTTCGACTGCGAGTGCCAGAACGGACTCCACGTAAACGAGGACAACTTCATCATTGAGATAATCGACCCGGTGACCTGCGAAGTGCTCCCGGACGGAGTTCAGGGCGAGATCGTCTTCACCTGCATCACGAAGGAAGCTCTCCCGCTCATCCGATACAGAACACACGACATCGCGTCGATCACGCACGAGAAGTGCGAGTGCGGACGCACATTCGTCCGTATGTCGAAGCCCTGCGGAAGAAGCGACGATATGCTCATCATCCGCGGCGTCAATGTCTTCCCGTCGCAGATCGAGTCGGTGCTTCTGTCCTGCGGCAATGTCGACCCGCACTACATGATAATTGTCGACCGTGTCAACAACACCGACACGCTCGAGGTTCAGGTCGAGGTCTCGCCGAACAACTTCTCGGATAAGGTCCGCGGATTCGAGGACATGGCAGCCAAGATCACCGCGTCGATGCAGTCGGTTCTTGGCATCTCGGCGAAGATCACATTCGTCGAGCCGAACACCATCCAGCGTTCCGAGGGCAAGGCAAAGCGCGTCATCGACAAGCGTAAACTCGTTTAATTTAACCCCGTTTCAATAAAAGGAGGCAGGAACATGATAATCAAGCAAATTTCCATCTTTGTAGAAAACAAGCCGGGCAGGCTTGCCGAGATCACCGAGATCATCGCGAAGAACAACATCAACATCAGGGCGCTCTGCGTCGCTGACACGACTCATTTCGGCATCCTCCGCATCATCGTCGACGATCCGATCGAGGTTGAGCGCGTGCTCAGAGAGGCCGGACTGACCGTCTCGATCACGAGCGTGCTCACCGCGAGCATCCACGACGAGCCGGGCTCGCTCGCGAAGGTGCTCAAGCTCTTCGCTGAGAACAACATCACGATCGAGTACATGTACGCGTTCATCGCTAAGTGCGAGAACGAAGCATATGTCGTCCTCCGCGTTGAAGACGAGGAAGGCGGCGCGAAGCTGCTGCACGACAACGGCTTCAAAGGCATGGGAGACATAGACTGAGAATAATAGCCCGGAAGTCACAGGCTTCCGGGCGTGTTTTTCGCTGAACAGTATGAAACTTGAAAAGGTAAACTCAAAAAATGTCTGGGAGCTTCTGAAGCTCGAGGTAGATGATTCACAGAAGGATTTTGTCGCGACGAATACTGAGAGCATCGTCGAGGCGTACACGACTCTCGCGGCGGGCGGTAAGGTGTTTCCGTTCGGCATCTATGAAGGCGGCGAACCTGTCGGATTCCTGATGATCGGATACGACAGCGCTGACTGTGATGATGGCGCTCCGGCGGTCGCTAAAGGAAATTATTCGCTCTGGCGGTTGATGATCGACAAGCGCTTTCAGGGCAGGGGATACGGGCGCAGGGCGATTGAACTGGCGCTTGATTTCATAAGGACCTTTCCGTGCGGCAGAGCGGAGTACTGCTATCTGTCGTATGAGCCGGAAAATCTGCACGCGAAGAGGCTTTACAAATCGTTCGGATTTGCCGAGAACGGCGAGATGGACGATGACGAGGTCGTCGCTGTGCTGAAATTGTAAAGAAACTGCCTGATAAAACGATTTTAACCGTGTTATCAGGCAGATTTTTTGGAATAAGCTGAATAAATGGGTTTTGCGCTGAAAAGGCTTGAATTTATGGGCTTTTCAGCGCAAAAAAATTAAGGTAATACCGCGCAATTCTAAGCGCGTAGGATGCGCACGACTTGCGAAGCAAGTCGTCGAATTGTTTCGTCAGACGATACAAAGAATTCGACCAGTTGCAGCGCAACTGGTGCAGGGTACCGCCCCTGTCAAGAATTTTTGTGAAGTATGAACCAGTTGCGTAGCAACTGGTGAAAAGGCGCAAGCAGATGCGTGCTTAAGGCGTTAGCCGTGAATTGTGCGGTATTGCCTTAAATCAGTGTTTCTTCAGAATAGTTTGGCTGGGAATCAGTTTGACCTTGCCGCTTCGTAGCGTTCTTTTCCCCACCAGTTCGGCATGAGCTCTTTCAGCGTGACGGTCGTTCTGCTTTCGTAGTCGACCATAATCTCCATGTCCTCGTTTGCTTCGTTCAGTTGGTAGAGAAATTCGCGGCAGGCACCGCAGGGCATACCGCTTCCGCCGCCATAGGGGGCTTTGTCACGGAAGGCGATCAGGCGCTTTATTTTTGTCTGACCGCTGTTCACGTACATATTCAGCGCGGCGACCCGCTCGGCGCAGAGATTCATGACTCCGCCGCAGCTTTCAATGCAGAAGCCCGTGAAGATCTCGCTGTTTTCAGCCTCCAGCGCGCAGACTACATGATGCGCGTAGACGAAGGGCGATACATCTTCCGGATGGTATTGTTCCTTAGCTTTATTGTATAGTTTTTCCCAAATGTCCATGTGATCTCTCAGCTTTCAATTTGATTTGCGGACAAAGCTCTTGCAGGTCTTCGTCTCGCCGATGCCGTCGAAGAACATCGTGTAGTCCTCGACATATTCGTATCCGCATTTTCTTATGAGCTTTTCGGACGCCGGATTGTCGTCAAAACAGTCGGCAAAGCAGGCGGAAAAGCGGTCGAGCAGGTAGACGGTCAGCGTGTTCAGCGTCTCAGTGCCGTAACCTTTACGCTGGAAAGCCTTTCCGATGACGAATCCGGTGCTTACGCAGGGCATTCCGACGAGTTCAGGGAGCGACGAAACGTATTTGTTGACGTGGATGTAGCCGATCAGCGTCTCACCGAGCAGCACGGCGATTCCGGTGTTGTACTGCGTGAGCGTCGCGAAGAAATCGTTGAACTCCGCTGCGCTTTTCGCCGGAAGAAAACCGGCAGGTCGTGTCACCTCCGCGTCCGAGAGCAGGGAAGCTAGCGGGAGCTTGTCTCGCTCGTCGAGCAGTCTGTAGCTGAGCCTTTCGGAGGTCAGTATTTTATTTTCCAGTCCTATCATAATCTATAAAGAACGCCCGGGGGCGAAAACCTCCGGGCGATGTTCATTTTTGAATGAACAGATCAGTTTAATTTGACTTACGCGTTCTTGAGAGCTGCCTGAGCCCTGTCTCTTATACACA
>CAKSOR010000233.1 GCA_934477985.1 uncultured Eubacteriales bacterium | reverse complement strand
GCTATGGCTCAGTTGGTAGAGCGCATCCTTGGTAAGGATGAGGTCATCAGTTCGACTCTGATTAGCAGCTCCAGATAGCCTGACTTTATGTCAGGCTTTTTTGCTGTGAATTTTAAGGAGGCATCATTATGAGTATGACATTCCGCCGTGAGACCGAAGCGGATCACTACGCCGTCGAGAACCTCACGCGCGAGGCGTTCTGGAACGTTTACCGCGGCTATGGAAAAAAACTCGTCGACTACTCGCTCTCCGCGGCTGAGAAGTTCGCCGGAGCGGTCGCGATCACCGGAAATATCGCCTTCTACGGCAAGTGCGGCTTTGTGTACGGCAGCTCGAAAGGAATCCGCTACGCCTTCGCCAAGCCAGACGACAGCGTCGTGCCCTACTTCCTTGTGAAGGAGCTCCGCCCCGGTTTCCTTGACGGCGTGAGCGGCACGTTCAGCGACCCTGAAGGCTATTTTGCCGCCGACAACGACCCGGCGGGTTTCGAGAGCTTCGACGCGCTCTTCCCGAAGAAGGAAAAGCTGAAGCTACCGGGTCAGCTTGTATAAGGTTTTGCGGAAACTCTGGTCAAGAAGCCGATTTATTCAGCTTATTCTTAGTTAATTAAAATTTTATACATTGCATTTCCGACCCGTCTGTGGTATAATATTCTATCATAGTGCAAAAAGGAGCAATGTATCATGAAGATCAATCAGAACTATCTGAACCTCAAGGAAAGCTACCTCTTCTCGGACATCGCCAGGAAGACCGCGGCTTACAAGGCTTCGAACCCCGACGCCGACATCATCCGCCTCGGCATCGGCGATGTCACTCTCCCGCTCTGCGAGGCTGTCGTCGACGCGTTCCATTCCGCCGTCGCCGAGCAGGGAAAAAAAGAGACCTTCCGCGGCTACGGTCCGGAGCAGGGCTACGATTTCCTGCGCGACGCGATCCGCGACTATTACAGGACTGAGGACGATGTCGTCCTCGACTCAAATGAGATCTTCATCTCGGACGGCGCTAAGAGCGACCTCGGAAATATCCTCGACATCTTCTCGAAGGACAACACCGTTCTCGTGCCCGACCCGGTCTACCCGGTCTATGTCGACACCAACGTCATGGACGGTCGGAAAATAAAGTATATCCCGGGAAATGCCGCCAACGGCTTCCTCCCGCTCCCCGACGATTCGCTGAAAGCCGACATAATCTACATCTGCTCCCCCAATAACCCCACCGGCGCGGCTTATGATCACGCCGGACTCAAGAAGTGGGTCGACTTCGCGCTTGAAAACGGCTCGGTCATCCTCTTCGACGCCGCTTACGAGGCTTTCGTCTCGTCGAAGAATCTTGTCCGCTCGATCTATGAGATCGACGGCGCGAGAAAGTGCGCGATCGAGTTCTCGTCCTTCTCGAAGATCGCCGGATTCACCGGCACCCGCTGCGGCTGGACAGTCGTTCCGTCCGATCTTGAGTTCGACGGAGTCAAGCTCGCGAAGCTCTGGCTGCGCCGTCAGACCACGAAGTTCAACGGCGTCTCTTACCCCGTTCAGCGCGCTGCCGCGGCTGTCTTCACGCCCGAGGGACTGAAGCAGGTCCGCGCGAACATCGACTACTACAAGCAGAACGCGAAGACGATCACCGACGCGCTCGATGAGCTCGGCATCTGGTATACCGGCGGCGTCAACTCGCCGTATATCTGGCTTAAGTGCCCGAACGGCATGGGCTCGTGGGAGTTCTTCGACCTGCTGCTCACCAAGGCGAACGTCGTCGGAACACCCGGAGCAGGCTTCGGCGAGATGGGCGAGGGCTTCTTCCGCCTGACCGCGTTCGGCGATCACGAGCGCACAAAGGAAGCGGCTGAACGCATTGTCAGGCTGCTGAAATAACCGAATTCATACGACCGGAACGGCAAAAGACCGCTCCGGTCGAAATTTTTTGAAAAACATATAAAAATTTGCGCAAAAACGCTTGACCTGGAGCGAAAAATAAGGTATAATAATATGGAATAAGTGTTTGCACAGAGCTTGTCAACTCTTACATATATAAAACACCGAAGCTCGGGACAGGCACTCGCAAAAAACAGAGCACAGCGGAGTGAGCCAGAATTTGGCAGTGCCAGCGAGGCGCCTTCCTCCCGGCAAGCAAACGCCCAGTACACAGGAAAGGAAAGGACAGAACATATGAATGTAAAATCAATATTAGCGACAGTAGCGTTAGCGGCGGCGCTTTTCGCGCCATCGTATATAGCCATCGCGAATTATGTGATGGCGCAGAACGCGCCGGTCGACGCGGGCAGCGTTTCGACGCTCGAGATCGCGGACATAAACGGAAAGGTCTACACGCTCTCGGCTGACGATCAGAAGGCGAAATCCGACATCGAGCGGTTCATAAAGCTCAACGAGGACGCGACCGAGCAGTCGTCGCTGCCCGACCCGCTCGTCGGAGTCGATTATTTTGAGTTCAAGTACTACAGCTACGACCGTGTGTCAGTCTACCGCTACTACTTCACCGATAATCCCGGCGAGGCTTATTATGTCGACAGCAACGGAAAGGCTTTCCATATCGATAAGGACGACGCGGCTGAGTTCCTCTCGACCGATTACGCGCGCTGTCTCTACAACACCACGACCTTCCCGACGATGACGATCTCGAACGAGAACGTCGCGCCGGTCACCGCTGACTGGGCTTACCAGGCTTACGGCGGCGATTACATTGAGCTCGACGACATTCAGACGAGCAATCCGACCGAGAAGATCTACGCGATGAAGGGCGCTTTCGCGCTCAGTTTCGACATCACCGACGGCGGAAATGTCGTCTACAACGATCTCTACGCGAATATCGCGAACGCTTCGCTCGAGGGCAAGAACATCGACGTCGTCGTCAACGCCAAGTGGTACCAGTCGGACGCGAACGAGCGCTACGGCGAGGCTACCTATAAGTTCAAAGCAAAGATTCTCATGCCCGCCGTATTCTACATGGGTGAGACAACGATCGACCCGGGCGAGTTCGTCGTCATCACCGCCAAAAATGTAGACGATCCCTCGGCGATTACCTTTAAGAGCGAGCCGGAGATCGACTTCAAGCCGACTTTCTTCTCCGACGGCGACATTGTCCGCGCGCTCCTGCCGGTAAGCTGGGACTTCCCGGGCGGCTCACAGCTCAAGCTCTGGTTCTCATACGGCGAGGTCACGCAGGAGATGACTCTTGACATCAACAAAAAGACCTTCGGATCGAGCTCGAACGACGTCAGCCCGGCTATCCTCTATCAGTCGAGAAGCGAGGCCACTTTAAAGGCGTTTGCAGACGCCACCGACCCGCTGATAAGCGAGACTGCCTCTGTTCCGCTCTGGGAGGGCTTGTTCATCGAGGGACTTGACGCCGACAAGCTCGCCAAGGGCAAGCAGATGTTCATCAAGCGCGGTTTCGGACGCACCGTCACGATTGCCGCTACCGGAGAAACCTACCGCAACGACGGCGTCGATTACACGTCTGTAGCGGCTGAGCCGGTCTGCGCGGTCAACAACGGAAACGTCGTTTACGCCGGTTACCTCGAGTACAGCGGCTACACCGTCGTCATCGACCACGGTCTCGGACTCAAGAGCTGGTACTTCAATATGGCTTCGAACGAGGTGAGTGTAGGCGATGTCGTCGCGAAGGGCGACAAGGTCGGCTATGTCGGCTCGACCGGATTCGCTTCCGGAACCGGCGTCCACATCAGACTCACTGTCTACGACGTGCCAGTCTGCCCATATGACCTCTGGGAAAACGGCATCATAATGAGCGAATGATAAGACCTGAAAGATTGAGGCGCGGCGACCGGATCGCGGTCGTCTCGCTCTCAAGCGGGCTGCTCGGCGACCCCGGGCTCATCCACCGCTATAACACCGCGAAAAAGCGCCTTGAGGAGAATTACGGACTCATAGTCGAGCCGACTCCTCACGCGCTCGCGGGGATTGATTACATCGCGATGCACCCCGAAAAGCGCGCGGAGGACCTGATGAACGCCTTCCGCGACCCAGGCGTAAAGGCGATATTCTCCGCGATCGGCGGCGATGACTCGATACGGCTTCTGCCGTATGTCGACCTCGACGTCATCCGCAACAACCCGAAGATCTTCATGGGCTACTCCGACACGACGATCACGCACTTCATGGCGCAGAAAGCCGGACTGGTGTCGTTCTACGGCATCTCGGTCATGTGCGAGCTCGCCGAAAATGTCGCGATTAACCCTTACACTGAAAACGCCTTCAGGCGGATCCTCTTTGAGGACTCAACCGGATTTGAGGTGAAATCAAGCCCGGTCTGGTCGAAGGACTTTGTCGAATGGAAGAAGGAAAACTCCGCGAGAGCGCTCAGGTACATTCCCGAGACGCGCGGTCACGAGCTGCTGCAAGGGCGTGGAAGCGTGCGCGGAAAGCTGATCGGCGGGTGCGTCGACGTCTTCATGATGGCTTCCGGAACCGAGATATTCCCGACTCCTGAGGAGTGCCGCGGCGCGATACTTCTGCTCGAGACGAGCGAGGACAAGCCCTCGCCGGAATTCTACCGCTACGCGCTGAGAAATCTCGCCGCGCTGGGTATACTGCGCGAAATTTCGGCGATAATCGCCGGAAAGCCTCAGGGCGAAGTTTATTATAATGAGTACAAGAACGAGCTGCTCCGCGTTGTCCACGGTGAGGAGGGACTCGATATACCGATACTTTACAATATAAACATCGGTCACGCGACCCCGGTCGGACTGCTGGCGCTCGGCGCTGAATATGAGCTCGACTGCCGCAAGAGGACGCTACGTCTTACCGGGAGCGCCACATCAAACTGTAAATGAATGGAAATGATGCTATGAATAACAACCGCCGGAATCCGGGCGGAACGAATCAGCCGGGAAATCAGCGTAACCCCCGGCAGAATCCGAATATGAATCCGAACGCCGGCGCGCGTCAGTATCCGAACCGGAATCAGTACGGCGCGCCCCGCCAGAATCCGCAGGGTCAACCGTACTCTCAGAACATGAACGCGCGTCCGAATCAGGCTCAGCCGAACCGCCAGGGAGCGCGCACCGGAGCGCGTC
>CAKSOR010000232.1 GCA_934477985.1 uncultured Eubacteriales bacterium | reverse complement strand
CTCTGGAACAGCGACTGGGCGACGGTGCTTAACAGTACCGACGATGATGGACGGACAAAGTGCTTCACCGACGGTCGGGTTCTGTTCTACAGCTTTGACGCGAGATATGTCAGCGAGCTGCGCGGAATGAACGACGAGTTCGGAATACTTCCGTATCCCAAGTACAACGAGGCGCAGGAGAGCTACAAAACCGTTGTCTTCGATAACCATTCGGTCTTCTGCGTACCCAAGACGGCAAAAGACCCTGAGCGCTCGGGACTTATCCTGGAGGCGCTGGGATATGAGAGCATGAGACTTGTGACGCCGGCGTATTATGAGGTTCTGCTGCACGGAAAGGTCGCGCGCGACGACGAGTCACGCGATATGCTTGACATCATACGTGATTCGTTCCAGTTCGACTTCGCGATAGTCAACTCGATGATGGTCGACAGCATCTTCCCGTTCTTCGGCGGAAATCTCAATAACGGGGTCAAGTCGATCTCGTCCGCGGTCGCGTCAAGGCTTCCGGTCTGGGAGGAAAAATTCGCCGCGCTGCTTGAGTTCTACGGATATAACTGAAAGCAGCTCTGACGCTTATGTGAGCTTGCGAATATGTCTTATGATGTGGATGTGAAGGCAGTGCCATCCGGAACGATAAACCTGAGGACAAGCTGAATAATTGGAGTTTTCACATGTGAAGGCAGACCTGAATCAGCGTCTTCCTCAAAACATGCACAGGTAAAGAAAATGGAAACGATTTTTCACGATTTTTCCACGCCGCTTTTCGCGTTCCACCGCAAAGAGCACTGGCTTGGTCAGACCTACCTTCACTTTCATATACACTACGAGCTGGACGTAATTCACAGCGGTGAAGTTACCATCATCGCGAACGGAACGCGTTTGTACAGCCGTGGAGCATGCATGATACTCTACAAACCGTACTGCTACCATGTTAATGTCGATCACAAGACAGACGATTACGATATCAACGTGTTTCATTTCAACCGGGAAGTCGCGGCAGAAATTTCTGATTTTGTAGATGTTGATGAGCTCTACAAGTCGAATCTCACATATATACCGCTCGAAGGCGAGCTTTATGATGAAGCCATGTCGCTTCTGGGAGCGTTCAGCGATTCGCCCGAGCGCGAGGTTGAACGCAGACTGATACTCGCGGCTCTGCTTGATATGGCAAAGCGGAATATGAGTCTGGCGACAACAGACATGGCGGTGGTGAATGACGAAAAACTCGTCTATATCCGCGAGATATCGAATTATATCGTTGAGCATTATCAGGAAAGAATAACGGCGGATGAACTCGCAAAGCGGTTTCTCGTCTCACGTCAGAAGCTCGACGCCGACTTCAAGGAGATAATGAACATAACTCTCAGGCAGTACATTCTCGACATACGTATCGCAAACTCTATACGATTGATGTCGCAGGGGCGCAAGGTTGCCGAGGTGACATACGACTGCGGATTTTCCAGTCAGTCGCACTTCATCCACATTTTCAAAGAGCATATAGGAATTACGCCGTATCAGTACTCCAAAATGCTCAGCACGAAAAAAGACTGATGTCTGGCTGCCCACACAAAAACCCCACCCGTTTTCAGGCGGGTGGGGAAGCAATGAAAAAGTGATTGGCGTATTAGTGTTTCAGCGCCTTATAGGCTGAAGGGCTCAGTGTTTTCTGGACGCCGTGAACGCAAGACCCATGGAAGCGGAGGCTGCGAGAATCACAAGCGCGATCGGATCGGCGGTTTTTGCCGCGGAGGAGGGCTTTTCAGCGGCTTTTTTGTTTGTGAAGGCTTTTGCCTCAGCCTCGGTCTTGAAGAAGGCGATGTACTCTATGTAGCACTCGGCGTCAGCGTTGACCGCGTTCTTTCCGAAGGGATAGTATCTGAACTGACGGATGGTGGTGTCAGACCACGCGGTGTCGCCGAGCTTGAGACCCGAGAGATCGACGATGACTTCCTGCCACTTATTCGCCTCATTAGGCATCTTGTAGTCGATTGAACCCGTGCCGGCGGTCTTGCTGAGCTCAGGCGAATCCTGGGAAGCCCAGAAGGTCGAGTCTCCGGCGGTCTTGGCTGCCGACTCGTTAAGCATGTACTTCACCTTGAGGTATTTGTACTGCGAGCAGTCGAGCGACGGATAGTACTTGTCGTTGTTCCACTGATAGTAGTTGAAGTCCATGTAGTTTTTGGTTTTGCCGGCTACCGGGACAACCTTGACGCAGTCTACTCCGTCTTTCTTTTCCGCTGTCCAGCGGCAGCCGGTCCAGTCCTCGTTGCAGAATGCGTTCGACCAGGGAGAAGCCGCGTCCGGTTCTCCTGTGTACATGATCTCCTTCTGAGTGAAGAGCGTGTTGCCGCCGGTTATCGGCTTGTCAGACTTGGTGATTGCCGATACGGAGACTGCCGCGGTCATAAGGGTAGCGACCGAGAGAAGTGCTGCGATGATCTTTTTCATGGTGTTCATCCTTTCAAAAATGAAGATTTTGTGCGAAAACATGTGCAGACTGTACTAAGACTATCTGATTTCGTACGATAAGATTATACCATTTATTCACTTGGAGTTATACAACAAAGTTTCGCTTGAGACTAATAAAAATTGCTGTTTTTTATAAATCATCGATATTGAGATGATTGATGAGTTCCGGAGCAAAAAAAACAGAATTTTTTTTCAAAAACCCCTTGACTCTCCCCCTGACTGTAGTGATAACATATATACGCGGACGGGGAAACCGTACCGCGGAAAGGAGTATCCTCAATGTACAAGATCGGAGAACTGTCCCGCTGTGTCGGACTGACCGTCAAGACGCTGCGCTATTGGTCGGAGATCGGACTGCTCATACCGGATGAAATTGATCGCTTCACCGGATACCGCTACTACAGCACGTGCAGGATAGCGGAGTGCAGCCGGATTATCGCTCTGAAGGAGCTCGGATTCTCGCTCGAGGAGATAAAGAGCTTTTCGGACGGAGACCGCGCGGCGCTTATCACCGCGAAAGCCGGTGAGCTCGAGAAGGCGGTCAGCGAGATGAACGCGAAACTCAAACGCCTGCGGGAGCTGCGGTCGGGGCTTGAGGAAGGAAAAAATATGTTCGACATAATTACAAGACCCGCGCGGGAAATGAAAAACGAGGCGAGATTCAGGACTGTCCGGAAGATTTTTTCCGACCGCAGCGAGGCGCTCAAAGAGCTCGGAAGGCTCAGAGACTCGCTTCCGAAGCACAATGTCGGTCAGCGTGAGATCATTGTGAACTACGATACCGATTACCTCGAGACCGGACTTGATCTTGAGATCGGAGTCGAGGTCGAGACCGGCGGGAAGCTCATCAGATTCGCTCAGGACGACGACCTCATAATGACGCTCGTCACAAAGACAAGCGAGCTTGAAGCCGCGTATTCCGAGTTGATCAGGCGGATCGGCTCAGACGACTGCCAGATCACCGGAGCGTTCTGTGAGATTCTGCATGACGGCGGAGTCGTTGAGCTGAAGGTTCCGGTCTGCCGCCTCGAGGACAATGTCCGTGAGCCGGTCGAACCGTTAGCGTTTGAGAATGACCCCGCGGCGGTCGGAAGATGGAAGTTACTTGACATCGTCCCGACGCGAGAGCAGTTCGTCTGCGGACACCCGAAGTCGTCGCACGACAGCTGGCACGATGAGTTCTTCATGCTCGAAGGCGGCGCGGGCTACTGGATTTACGAGGGCTGGACAAAGGGCGTGATCTACACACATTCGCCGGTCGGAACTCTCGCTGAGAGCTATTCGATCGGGAGTGCCGACGGGAAGACGCTCATGTTCGTCTTGGCGTCAGAGTGCTGCGACAGAAACGGCAGACCGGCTGGAAAGCCGTATGTCAAGGTCTACGAGAAGCTCGACAGCGAGCCGCGCACGAAAAACGACATCGCGCTGAGAGACAATATCGACTATCCGTTCATCCCGGACGAGAGGGTCATCGGCGAGTGGAAGACGGTCGATTTCCTCAGCGACATAAACAAGTTCGGGCGAAAAGAGCGCAGAAGCGGACTCTTCCTTGAGAAGCTCAGCTTTGAGCCGGACGGAAAGTGCGTCTACACCTCGAAAAAGAGCAGCTGGGCAAGGAAGTATACGAAGGGAATCGTGATAAACGAAGCCGACAAATCAGCCTGCCGCTACGAAATTCGCGGGCATGACGGGAAGGAATACCTGATTCTCGAGTGGAAGTCGGGCGATTACGTCTTCGGCGGACGGATCACCTGGTACGTTTTCGAGAAATAAGACAGCAAAAGAATGCCCGGGGCGGATGCCCCGGGCTGATTTTGTGTTGGTCGCGTCAGCGCGGCGCGCCGATAATGATGATCCTTTTGCCGGATCTGCGGGCATAGTCGACCGTGAAAGCTGTTCCGCCGGTCGGCTTGCCGTTCCAGACCGCGAGGACGACATTGGCGTGCTCGACCATGAATCGGTCGCGGTCTAGCATGCAGGACGGCGTGTAGCGGTCGCTGGGCATGAAGCGCCGGTCGCATGCGTCGAGAACCGAGGCGTAGCGCGAGCGCTGGGAATCAGACCATTTCGCGTCCTGACCGGGGCAGGGGACGGCGGCGTAGAGCCTGATTCCGGGATGAGTTTTTCTGAGTTCAATTAACAGTTCAGCCGCCCAGGTATCGACGCCGAGCGCCATTCCGGTCATGAATGAGTCGACTCCGGAGTCGATGAGAGCGGAGAGCTCTTTTTTTATTTGCGCCTTGAGAGCAAGGCAGGCGGGCGCGGCTTCGTCGAAGCCGAAGGGGAAGGATTGCGGACGGTGTCCGGTGATGGTGCAGAGCATTATAAGGTCTCCTTTAACAAGAAATATTTGTGCATATACTATTATACATTATATATTGAACTTTGTCAATACAAGTCATCAATGTAGTATATAATATTTACATTGAATTATATGTACAATATACTTGTAGTTTAAGGAGGCTTGGCGCATTTTGAAGACATTGAATGAGCGGATACGCGACCTACGTGAAGATCACGACATCAAGCAGTACACTGTGGCGAAGCTGCTTGGAATATCTCAGCAGCAATATTCAAACTATG
>CAKSOR010000231.1 GCA_934477985.1 uncultured Eubacteriales bacterium | reverse complement strand
ATACATAGCCGAGGAAGTCCGCGAGATCATGGCAAAGCTCGGCGTCAGAAGCATCGACGAGCTCTGCGGACGCACCGATCTCATCCGTCCGCGCGAGCAGAGAATCACCGAGCGCGCCGAGACGATCGACCTTTCGGCGATCATCGGTCAGAGCGCGAACGAGCATTTCATCCCGTCCGACGTCTTCGATTTCGAGCTCGAAAAGACGCTCGACGAGCATATCCTGCTCCCCGAGTTCGAACCCTATTTCAAGAAGAAAAAGCCGCATGAGTTCAGAGTCGACGTTTCGAGCACGAACCGCACGTTCGGCACGATCTTAGGCTCTGAGATCACGAAGAAATTCGGCGACACGCTCGCGCCCGATACCTATAAGATAAACGCGTTCGGCGGCGGCGGACAGTCGTTCGGCGCGTTCCTCCCGAAGGGACTCACGATCGAGCTTTCGGGCGACTCGAACGACTATTTCGGCAAGGGGCTTTCGGGCGGCAAGCTTATCGTAAAGCCCGCTGAAGGCTCGACCTTCGACCCGAGCGAGAACATCATCATCGGCAACGTCGCGCTCTACGGAGCGACTGGCGGCGAGGCGTACATAAACGGCGTCGCCGGAGAACGCTTCTGCGTCAGAAACTCGGGCGCGGTGGCGGTTGTCGAGGGCTGCGGCGACCACGGCTGCGAGTACATGACCGGCGGACGCGCGGTAATTCTCGGACGCACCGGACGCAATTTCGCGGCCGGAATGAGCGGCGGCATCGCCTATGTGCTCGACGAGCCGCATGATCTCTATCTCAGGCTCAACAAGCAGATGGTCAGCATGACGACCGTTGAGGAGCGTCACGACCGCGACGAGCTGAGAAGCCTCATCGAGGCGCACTACAACGCGACCGGATCGCCGCTCGCAAGGAAGATTCTCGACAATTTCGAGAGCTACCTCCCGAGCTTCAAGAAGATCGTGCCGATCGATTATCAGCGCATGATGACCGCGATAGGTCGGCTTGAGGAAAAAGGTATCCCGCACGAACAGGCAAAACTCGAAGCGTTCTATCTGACGCAGAATCAGTAAGGAGGTCGGACAAAATGGGAAAGACTACAGGATTTCTTGATTACACGCGCGAGACGAATCCCGCGCTTCAACCTTGCGAGAGAGTTAAAAACTTTCTCGAATTCCACCCGATGCTCGACCATGAAAAGCGTCAGAAGCAGGGCGCGAGATGTATGAACTGCGGAGTTCCGTTCTGCCAGTCGGGCGTCAAGTTCGGCGGCATGTTCAGCGGCTGTCCGCTGCACAATCTCATTCCCGAGTGGAACGATGAGATCTTTATGGGCAACTGGAAGCAGGCGCTCTCGAGACTCAGAAAGACGAATAATTTTCCCGAATTCACCGGTCGTGTCTGCCCCGCGCTCTGCGAGGCGGCATGCACCTGCGGGCTGAACGGCGATCCCGTGACGGTTCACGAGAACGAGCTGGCGATCGTCGAGGAGGGCTACAAAAACGGCTGGATTCAGCCCTGCCCGCCGGAGGTCAGAAGCGGCAAGCGGGTCGCGGTCGTCGGCTCAGGACCTTCCGGACTCGCGGTTGCCGATCAGCTCAACCACCGCGGACACGAGGTCGTTGTCTTCGAGCGCGACAAGCGCCCGGGAGGACTCCTGATGTACGGAATCCCGAATATGAAGCTCGAGAAGAAGTACATCGACCGCCGGATCGACATAATGAAGGCTGAGGGCGTGACCTTCCACTGCGGAGTTAACGTTGTCGCGGGCGATGCTGAGGACGAGAATGAGATCGGCGCTGAGAAACTGAAGAGCGAGTTCGACGCGGTCATTCTCTGCTGCGGCGCGAAGCAGCCACGCGACCTGAAGGCGCCGGGACGCGACGCTTCGGGAATATACTTCGCGGTCGATTTCCTCGGAGACGCGACGAGACGCCTTTACGGCGAGCCGCTCGCGCACGACGCGCCGACCGCCGATGGGAAGAACGTCATCATCGTCGGCGGCGGAGACACCGGCAACGACTGCGTCGGAACGAGCATCCGTCAGGGCTGCAAGTCGGTAATCCAGCTCGAGATGATGCCAAAAGCGCCGGACAAGCGCCTTCCGTCGAATCCCTGGCCGCAGTGGAAAAAAGTCTGTAAGACGGATTACGGTCAGGAAGAGGCTATCGCGCTCTTCGGACACGACCCGAGAATCTATCAGACGACCGTCAAGGAGTTCGTGAAGGACGAGAACGGCGCGCTGAAAGCGGTCGTTACCGTCAGGCTCGAGTCGAAGAAGGACGAGGCGACCGGGCGGATGGTGATGTCCGAGGTTGCGGGCAGTGAGGAGACGCTTCCGTGCGAGCTGCTGCTTATCGCCGCCGGATTCCTTGGCTGTGAGAGCTATGTCGCCGACGCGTTCGGGGCTGCGAAGACTCCGCGAGGAAATGTCGACACGCACAATTCCGACCCGGTTGGCGCGGCGGCTGACGAGAAATATCTCTCGCATGACAGGATTTTCGCTGCGGGTGACTGCCGAAGGGGGCAATCGCTTGTCGTCTGGGCAATCGCCGAAGGTCGCGCCTGCGCGAGAGAGGTCGACGAGTTCCTTATGGGATACACGAATATGATATAATGACAAGAGAACCGGACGGATTTCCGCCCGGTTCTTTTTCGCGAAAAATTCATATTTCCGACTTGATATCCGCGCCGGATTATGATATAATAAAGCAAAGGATGGTGACAGGATGTTCTGGTTTTTCATACTGATATGCGACCTTGTGATACCGTTTGCCATGTGTGTCGGCGGATTCGTCATGTGGAAGCATTGCCCGAAAAGGATAAATCGCTTTCTGGGTTATCGGACCGAGCGGTCGATGAGAAATATTGAAGCGTGGAAATTCGCTAACGAGAACTGCGGAAGGCGCTGGGTAATAGTCGGGCTTGTGACAGGCGTTCTGTCGGGTTTGTCGCATATCCCGTTTCTCGGAAAGAGCGATAACACGGTCGGTATCGCAAGCCTCGTTATAATAGCGCTTGAGCTCGCCGTGATGCTCCTCTCGATCATCCCGACCGAAAGTGCACTCAAACAGAGATTTGGTCAATAAAACAAGCCGCCGGTCATTACAACCGGCGGTATTTTCTATCTGTCGAGTTCGGCGAGCGCTTCGGGGAAAAGCTCCAGGGAACGTCTGAGAATTCCGTGAATCTTCGCTATCACCGTGCCGTAGTTCGTCATCGGCACTCCGGCATCGGCGGCGCGGCGAATCCGCGACTTCATCTCGCGTTCATTGAGCATACAGCCGCCGCAGTGGATGACCAGCGCGTAATCGCTTGGTTCATCGGGAAATTCGTTTCCGGATGTGTACTCGAAGGTCAGCTGTTTTTTCGTGTAACCAAGTATCCAGCCCGGGAGTTTCACCGTGCCGATGTCGTTGCACTGTCGGTGATGCGTGCAGCCCTCGGAGATCAGCACCTTGTCGCCGTCCTTCAATCTGTCAAGCGCGGCCGCGCCGAGAACCAGCTCGCGAAGCTCGCCCTTGTAGCGTGCGAACAGAATAGAGAAGGAGGTCAGCGGAATGCTCTCCGGGACGATCTTCGAGACCTTGCCGAACGCCTGCGAGTCGGTGACGACCAGCTTCGGCGGCTTCGCGAGCGATTTCAGCGCCGCCTCAAGCCCGGTCTCCTTGACGACGAGGTTTATCGCGTCATAGTCGAGCACGTCGCGGATCGTCTGCACCTGCGGGAGAATCATCCGCCCCTTCGGCGCGGACTCGTCGATCGGCGTCACGAGAACGACGATGTCGTCGGGCGAGACGAGATCGCCGATTATCTTTTTGTCGCTCTCGGCTTTGTCGGCGAGCTTTCCGATAAGCTCCTTGAGTTCCCAGATGTTCGAGTTCTTTTCGGCGCTGACATAAATCCGGTTTTCCACAGACGGTGGAATCTCAGTGAGCAGGTCGGACTTGTTGAAGACCTCGATGCAGGGGATATTCCGCGCTTTGAAGGTCTCTATAAGCTCTGTGTCAAGCGCCTGGAGACCCTTTACGGCGTCGACCACGAGTATTGCGATGTCGGTCTTCGAGAGAACCTGTTTCGCGCGCTTCACGCGCATCTCACCGAGCTCACCCTCGTCGTCGATGCCCGGGGTGTCGATTATCACGACCGGACCGAGCGGGAGAATCTCCATAGCCTTCGTGACCGGATCGGTCGTCGTGCCCTTGATTTCCGAGACTAACGAGAGCTTCTGCCCGGTGACGGCGTTGACGACGCTCGATTTTCCGGCGTTGCGGAGTCCGAAGAAGCCGATGTGCAGGCGCTCGGACATTGGACGATCATTGAGACTCATATTTTTTCCTCTCTGCGTTAAATTCAAAACCTAAAGTCGCGGCGGTTCGACGTCTTTATCGCTTCGATATTCGCCACCGCTATCCCGCGCACCTTGTCATTCGGAATTTTCCTCAGCTCGCGGTCGATCAGCTCGAAGCCGACTTTCTTCGTCTCCTCCGACGCGTAGTCGATGAGATATTCGGTCAGCGTCATCAGCGCGTTCGGGTGGCAGCAGTTGAGTATCTGCCCGCTCTTGCAGAGCGACATGAAGCGGTCGCCGGTGCGTCCCTCGCGGTAGCACGCCGTGCAGAAGGACGGAATGTGGTCGAGCTCCATCAGCCACTTTACGACCTCGTCGAGTGTGCGCTGATCCGAGACGTCAAACTGTTCCGAGTCGTGCGGGCGCTCCTTCTCACAGTAACCGCCGACAGAGGTGCGCGACGCGCCGGAGATCTGCGAGATTCCGTAGTCGAGCACTTTGCCGCGCACAGCCTCGCTCTCACGCGTCGAGATTATCATGCCGGTGTAGGGGACGGCGATTCTGATGCAGGCGATTATCTTCGCGAACATATCGTCCGAGAGACTGTTGTCGAACACATCCGGGTCTATGTCGTCGGCGTGCTTTACGCGCGGGACGCTTATCGTGTGCGGTCCGACGCCGTGAACGGCCTCAAGGTGCTCGGCGTGCATCAGAAGTCCCGCGAACTCGTATTTGTAGCCCTCAAGTCCAAAGAGCACTCCGAGTCCGACATCGTC
>CAKSOR010000230.1 GCA_934477985.1 uncultured Eubacteriales bacterium | reverse complement strand
AGTGTTTTTCGCGTCGAGGAAGGCGATATTTTGTTCATTCCGGTCGGCGGGACTTATCTTTCTGTCTGGGATGATGTGCCGTCTGAGATGTATGGCTTCAGATTCGAGACGCGGAATGATTTTGAACGGCGGCATTTGGTTCAGAAAATAGAAGGCAGGGCTGAACTTTTTGATATTTTTCATGAGATTGCTACCACATCAACGCGCAAATTCCGCGCCTGCGAGCTCTTCTACCACGTCATCGACACCTTCTGGGACGAGCTTGAGACAGTCGAGACGAATATCAATCCCGCGATTCGTCCGGCGCTCGATTTTCTCGAGGTTTCGCCCGAGCGCGAGTGCAGTGTTTCTGAACTCGCCGCGATGTGCCACATGTCCGAGTCGAGATTCTTTTATTGCTTCAAGAAATCGATCGGCCGCTCGCCGATGGAATACCGCACCGAGCTGCTGATCATGAACGCGCAGCGGTTGCTCGATTCGTCTGAGCTCTCAATCTCGGAGGTCGCGGAACGGCTCGGCTTCGGCTCGGAGACCTATTTCCGGCGGGTGTTCAAGGCGAAGGTCGGCGTCTCGCCACGCGAGTTCAGGAAGAATCCGCTGAAATAGTGAATTTTTTCGCGAACCTATTGACAAAACGCGCGGAATTTGGTATAATATTATGATGAAGAAATCTTTTTGGAGGCAATCACAATGCAATGGACTGGCTTAAATGAGCTGCGCGAAAAATACCTTTCGTTCTTCGAATCGAAGGGGCATCTTCGCCTGCCGAGCTTTTCACTTATTCCGAATAACGACAAATCCCTGCTCCTCATCAACTCGGGCATGGCGCCGATGAAGAAATTTTTCACCGGTGAGGTTGAACCGCCGCGCCACCGCGTCACGACCTGCCAGAAGTGCATCCGTACGCCCGACCTTGACCGCGTCGGTCACACCGCGCGCCACGGCACGTTCTTCGAGATGCTTGGAAACTTCTCGTTCGGCGACTACTTCAAGCACGAGGCGATCGCCTGGGCATGGGAGTTCCTGACTCAGGTGCTCGAGATTCCGGCTGACCTTCTCTGGCCGTCGGTTTACGAGAAGGACGATGAGGCTTACAATATCTGGAAGGACGAGATCGGCGTCGATCCGTCGCACATAGTCCGCCTTGGCAAGGAGGACAATTTCTGGGAGCACGGCTCCGGTCCCTGCGGTCCCTGCTCGGAAATCTATTTCGACCGCGGCGAAAAGTACGGCTGCGGCTCGCCTGACTGCAAGCCGGGCTGCGACTGCGACCGCTATATGGAGATCTGGAACAACGTTTTCTCGCAGTTCAACAACGACGGGCACGGAAATTATACCGAGCTCATCCAGAAGAACATCGACACCGGAATGGGTCTTGAGCGTCTGGCCTGCGTCATGCAGGGCGTCGACAATATGTTCCTCGTCGACACCAACCGCGCGATCCTCGACAAGGTCTGCGAAATCGCCGGAAAGGTCTATGGCGCGGACAAGAACGACGACATTTCGATCCGCGTCTGCACCGACCACATCAAATCCGCGATGTTCATGATCGCCGACGGCGTAATTCCGTCGAACGAGGGCAGGGGATACGTCCTCCGCCGCATCATCCGCCGTGCGCTCAGACACGGAAAGCTGCTCGGAATCAACCGCCCGTTCCTCGTCGAGCTCTGCGAAGTCGCGATGGATCAGAACAAGGGCGCGTACCCCGAGCTCGTCGAAAAGCACGATTACGTCCTCAAGGTTCTTTCGATGGAGGAGGAGCGTTTTGACGCGACCATCGACGCCGGGCTTTCGATTCTCACGAATCTCGCAAAGCGCGCGCTCTCCGAGGGCATCGACACTATCTCGGGCGAGGACGTCTTCAAGCTCTACGACACGTTCGGCTTCCCGATTGACCTTACGCGCGAAATTCTCGAGGAGAGAAAGCTGCATATCGACGAGGATACCTTCAAGCGACTGATGGACGAGCAGAAGACACGCGCACGCGCCGCACGCGCGAACATTTCGGGCTGGTCGGACACGAACAAGACGCTTCTCGCAGAGCTTCCGAAGACCGAGTTCACCGGTTACAAGGAACTCACAACCGACGGCGCGAAGGTTCTCGCTATAATTGTAGACGGAGAGTCGGTCGAGGTCGCTAACGAGGGCGACTGCACGCTGATTCTCGACAAGACGCCCTTCTACGGCGAGGGCGGCGGTCAGGTCGGCGATTCAGGCACGATCTACGACCACGACACGATGATAAATGTCACCGACACGAAGAAAACCGACGGAGTTTACCTGCATTTCTGCACGCTGGTCAACGGTGACGTCAAGGTCGGCGACCCGGTCAGGGCAGAAGTCAACGATATCCGTAGAACAGCGATAATGCGCAACCACTCGGCGGCTCACCTGCTCCAGGCGGCGCTCCGCAGAGTTCTGGGCAAGCACGTCGAACAGGCGGGCTCATACGTCGACGACACCCGCTGCCGTTTCGACTTCACGCATTTCGCGGCGCTGACTCCCGAGGAGCTCGGCCGGGTTGAAACGCTTGTCAACGCGAACATTCTGATCGGCGAGCCGGTAGTTACGCTCGAAACCGACATCGAAACCGCGAAAAAGAACGGCGCGATGGCGCTTTTCGGCGAAAAGTACGGCGATGTCGTCCGCATGGTGAAGATGGGCGCATTCTCGACCGAGCTCTGCGGCGGAACTCATGTCGACAACACCGCGAAGATCGGACTTTTCAAGATAATTTCCGAGACTTCGGTCGCGGCAGGCGTCCGCAGAATCGAGGCTATCACCGGACTCGAGGTTCTCGCGCACATGGCTGGGACTGAAAGAATGATCGCCGAAACCGCTCATGAGCTCAAGTGCGCACCGAACGAGATCGTCAAGCGCGCCGCTCAGATTTCCGAGGAAATCAAGGCGGACAAGCACGAAATCGAGGCGCTGAACGCGAAGCTCGCCGCGAACGCGACCTCAAACATCATGGACAGCGCGGTCAAGGTCGGAAATCTGACCGTCGTAACCGCGAAAACCGAGGGAATGACCCCTGACGCGGCTCGCGGAGTCATCGACGAGCTCAAGTCGAAGGACTCGACGGTCGTAGCGGTTATTGCAACAAATGTCGACGGTAAGCTCAACCTGATCTGCGGCTGCGGAAAAGACGCGGTCAAATCGGGCGCGATGGCTGGAAAGATCGTCGGCTCAGTCGCGAAGATCTGCGGAGGCAAGGGCGGCGGACGTCCGGACAACGCGATGGCAGGCGCATCCGACGGGTCGAAGCTCGACGAGGCACTCGCGGCTGTCGCCGGAATCGTCGCTGAGATGATCTGAACCGAACATTTCGAATAAAATTTCAATAAAAAATTCAAAAAACACTTGAAAAATCCCTCTTTATGTGGTATAATATACAAAACCACATAAGGAGGGATTTTATGTATCTGACACAACTCTATCCAACGCCGAAAACGCTCGAGGCGAAGCCGGGCGAGCCGTTCCGCTTCGGAGCGACCTGCCGGTTGGTTCTGCCACGCAACGTTTCTGGCGAAATCGCCACGAATGTCAAGAAAATGTGGCGGAGATTCACGTTCACCGCGTCCGAACTCGAGATTGTCACGGCGGGGAGGGGCTTCTACGCGATGTTCTTCCTGCCGGAAAAGACGGCTGGAATGCCAAATACTACACAACCTGGAAAATATTACCACGTAAAAGTCGACCAGCGAGCCGCGATTGTCAGCGCGGTCAGCGAAAAAGCGCTCATCGATGGCATTTCGATGCTGATGCAGCTGATAATTCCGCTCGACCTGACTGAAGGACACGAGTCGCTTTGCATCCCCGCGACCGACCTGACCGGCGAACCGTCGTTGAAGGTTCGGATGATTCATTTGTGCGTATTTCCTGAAAGCAAGCTTGAAACGCTCGAAAAAGCTATCGCTTATGCCGGATTTATGGGATTTACACATGTAGTGATTGAGTTCTGGGGCATGTTGAAATACGACATCAGCCCGGCGTTGTCTTGGGACCGCGCGTTCACAAAGGAGCAGATCAAGCCGTTGATCGAGCTGGCGCATGGATACGGCATGGAAGTAATTCCGATGCTGAATCATCTCGGACACGCGACGCAATCGCGGGTCTCGATGGGGCGGCACGTGGTGCTCAATCAGAATCCGCGGCTGCAAATGCTGTTCGAGCCGGACGGCTGGACATGGTGCGTGACGAATCCCGAGACGCTGAAGCTGCTGCGAGAGCTTCGCGGAGAGCTGATTGATCTCTGCGGGTCTGGAAGTTATTTCCATCTCGGCTGCGACGAAGCCTACTCGTTCGCGACCTGCGGCGAGTGCGGAAAACATGAGTCGTACGAATTGTTAGCGGAGTATCTGAATAATATTCAATCCGAACTTGCAAAATCCGGGCGTCGCGCGATAGTCTGGCATGACCAGTTCCTGAAGAGAAGCGACTGCGACCCCGAATTCAAGGAGCACATTGTCGTCAGCTACTCGCTCGGCGTTCCGGCTGGCGACACGACACCGGCAGTCGATCTGCTTGACAAGTCAATCGTCATCGCCGACTGGCAGTACAGTTACACGACAAATGTCAATCCAAGCACGCCGTTTTTCATTGAAAAAGGCTTTGATGTGATCTGCTGCCCGTGGGACGACCCACGAAATGTCCGAGGACTCTGTGAATCGGCGCGTTCGAACGGCGCGATGGGTGTTATGCTGACGACATGGGATCATCTTCCGACGTACATTCCGAAAATTCCCCGTTTCGCGAACTTTGTCTGGCAGGAGGGCGACTACAAGAATCCGCCGCAGACCGAGGTCGCCGCGCTTCTCCGGAAGCTCGGGGACTTCAACACATTTGAGACGGCGGGCTGGAATCGAACAGAGGTCGACGACTAAAATAAAAGAAAATGCAGGAATCATTTTGGCTCCTGCATTTTGGCGTTAATTATACGTGGAATCCGCGTTCGCCGTTCCGCATATCCTTGAGCGTTTTGACCATCAGCGCGCGCACCTAGGATTCATCTCGCTCCCCTCGCGTACGATGCAGTCCTGCGCGTTCTCGATGTAG
>CAKSOR010000229.1 GCA_934477985.1 uncultured Eubacteriales bacterium | reverse complement strand
CGCTACAGCGCCCTCCTCGCCGAGCATCCGCTGGATGTCTGCTTCATGGGCATCGGCGAAAACGGCCACATCGCCTTCAACGACCCGCCCGTCGCGAATTTCCGCGACGAGGTCCTCGTCAAGGTCGTGAAGCTCGACGAGGTCTGCCGCAACCAGCAGGTCAACGACGGCTGTTTTGACAGCCTCGAGAGCGTCCCGAAGGCGGCGGTCACGCTGACCTGCCCGACCTTAGCCGCCGCGGAGTATCAGTTCTGCGTCGTACCGGCTAAGACCAAGGCAAACGCCGTCAAGCGCACGCTCGAGGGTGAGATAAACGCCGACTGCCCGGCTACGATCCTGCGGACTCTCTCCGCGGCGGCGCTCTATCTCGACCCCGACAGCGCGGCGCTCTTATGACAAGCATAAAAAGCCGCCGGATCATCACGCCGGACGGGCTTTCCGACGGTTATCTGAACACTGACGGCGGGAAAATAGTTTCGCTGACCTCCAAACCGATCGGCGATGTCGTCGACGTAGGGGACGATTATCTCTCGCCGGGGTTCATCGACATCCACACGCACGGCGGCGCGGGACATGATTTCTCGGGAACGCCCGATGACGTCGCCGCGGGAGTTGATTTTCACCTCTCGCACGGAACGACGTCGATCTGCCCGACGATCTCAGCCGCGCCCTTTGAGGTCATGAAAAAAGCCCTCGCGTCGGTCTCGGCGGCAAAGCGCGGCGGAATGGCGAAGGCGAACATCATCGGCGCGCACCTCGAAGGACCGTACCTCTCGGCGGCTCAGTGCGGCGCTCAATGCCCCGACTTCATTAAAAAGCCCGATCCGGGCGAATATGTTCCGCTCGCAGACGAGTACGGCGCTGACATCGCGCGCTGGACCTACGCGCCCGAAAACGATCCGGACGGAGAATTCGCGAGATTTCTCACCGAGCGCCGGATCGCCGCCTCCGCCGGACACACGGACGCGCTCGGAGACGAGATGAAAACCGCCGCCGACAGCGGATGCAGGCTGATCACGCACCTCTATTCCTGTACGTCAACCATCACGCGCGACCACGGATTCCGGCGGCTCGGAGTGATCGAGACGGCGTTCCTGCGCGACGATATTTTTGTCGAGATAATCGCCGACGGAAAGCATCTCCCGCCCGATCTGATAAGGATGATAATCAAGATAAAGGGCTTCGGCAGAGTCGCGCTCGTCACCGACTCGCTTCATCTCGCCGGGACTGACATAAAAGCCGGTCGGATGATGGCGACCGACTTCATCATCGAGGACGGTGTCTGCAAGCTGCCCGACCGGAGTGCCTTCGCAGGAAGCGTCGCGACGTCCGACCGGCTCGTGCGGGTGCTCGTTGAGGAGGTCGGAGTCAGCGTACCCGAGGCGGTCGGGATGATCACCGACGTTCCGGCGCGGATAATGGGGCTTAATAAGGGAAAGCTCGCCGCCGGATACGACGCCGACATCATCTCGTTCGGCGACCGGACAGACGTGCGCCATGCCTGGGTCATGGGAAAACATATCTTCTGAGACAAAAACACGCGATCCACGGCAAAAAAGGAGCCCTTTTTCAGGAATAAGCTTAATAAATCGAGTTTTTGCGCTGAAAAGGCTTGAATTTATGGGCTTTTCAGCGCAAAAACAACCTTAAGGCAATACCGCATAATTCTAAGTGCGCAGATGCGCACGACTTGCTTCGCAAGTCATCGAATTGTTTCGTCAGACTAAACAAAAATTCGCAGGCGTGGCAGGTCCCACGTCAAGAATTTTTGTGACGTATGACGGAAAATTAGCAAGCAGATGCGTGCTTAAGGCGTAAGCCGTGAATTGTGCGGTGTTGCCTTAAATCAGTGTTTCCTTAGCTCCCTTTTGTTTACGCCTCAGCCTTCCTGAGTCCGACCACATCGTCGGTCGGGAAATACGGCAGGACATACTTCTCGGCGTAATCCGCGTATTCCTTTCTGAAACTGTCGCTGCTCTGACGCGCGGCGCGGAGAGTCTCGTGCAGGTTCAGATCGTGCTGAGCCGCGTCAATGACACAACCCGCGATGTTCGAGCAGTGGTCGGAGGTGCGCTCAAGTCCGGTCAGAAGGTCTGACAGGACGAATCCGGTCTCAATGCGGCAGGTTCCCTCACGCATTCTGAGAATGTGACGGGTGCGCATGCGCTCCTTGAGATCGTCGATCACCTGCTCAAGCGGCTCGACCCGCGCGGCGAGCGCGACGTCCTGCTCCTCGAAGCACTTCACCGACATGTCGAGTATCTCGTTTATCGCCGCCGAGAGCACCTTGAACTCAGCCGTCGCCCCAGGCGAGAAGCTCAGCCCCTTGCCGCGCATCTCCTCAGCCGACTCAAGAACGTCGACCGCGTGGTCGGATATCCGCTCGAAGTCGCCGATCGACTTCAGGAGCGCCGTGGCTTCCTCGCTCTCCTCGACACCCATCTGATGCGCGCTGAGCTTGACTAAGTACGTGCCTAGAATATCCTCGTAGTGGTCGCATTTTTCCTCGTCGGCTCGGATGCTCTGAGCGAGCTCCGGCGTGTACTCAAATACCGCCGTCAGCGAGTTTCTGAGCGCTCTCGCGGCGTCGTCAGCCATCTCGCGGGCAATCGCGCGGCTGCGCTGAAGCGCCATCGACGGGGTCGCGAGCAGACGCTCGTCAAGCTCGACGTTCTTGTCGGCGGCGTTCTTGTCGGGGACAAGGCGTATCGCGAGCTTCTCGAGAAGTCCGCCAGCCGGGAGCAGCATCGCCGTGCAGAGAACATTGAACAGCGAGTGCGCGACGGCTATCGACGAGCGCGAAGCCGCCTCATCGAGTATCGCGGGCGCGAAGACCGCGCGGACGATACAGAAGACCGTCAGAAGCACGCCGACTCCGATGACGTTGAACATCAGGTGCACAACAGCTGCGCGGCGCGCGTTCTTGTTCGTGCCGACCGAGGAGATCAGCGCGGTGACGGTTGTTCCGATGTTCTGACCCATTATGATCGGTATCGCGGCGGCAAGACTGACCGCGCCGGTCGCCGAGAGCGCCTGGAGTATGCCGACCGAAGCCGAGCTCGACTGAATGATTCCGGTCAGCACGGCTCCGACCAGAACGCCGAGAATCGGGTTCTTGAAAGCGACGAAGAGGTTTGTGAACGCCGGCACCTCCGAAAGCCCCGCGACCGCGCCGCTCATCGTCTCCATGCCGAACATCAGCGTCGCGAAGCCGAGAAGAATCACGCCGGTGTCCTTCTTCTTGCCGCTCTTGCAGAACATGTATAGGATTATGCCGATAAGCGCCAGCACCGGCGTGAACGACGACGGCTTGAGGAGCTTCAGTATGACGCTGCCGCTGTCGATGTCGCCGAGGCTGAGCAGCCACGCGGTGACTGTCGTTCCGACGTTCGCGCCCATGATGACGTTAATCGCCTGTCTTAATGTCATCAGCCCGGAGTTCACGAAGCCGACGACCATGACCGTCGTCGCCGACGAGCTCTGAATTATCGCCGTGACACCGAGTCCGGTCAGGAAGCCGAGCATCGGCTTGTCGGTCATCTTCTCGAGCAGTGTGCGGAGCTTTCCGCCCGCGCGGCGCTCGAGCGCCTGTCCCATCAGGCTCATTCCGAAAAGAAAGAGCGAGAGCCCTCCGAGCATCGTTAAGAGATCAAAAATATTCATACCTGTCGTCCATCGTCCTTTTTTTATTTTCGGTAAATATTATATCATGTCAATGTCAAGCCAGTACACAGCGCGGTGTAAAAAGCTGGTAAAGATCAGATAAACTATTTACTTGACATAAAGAGCGGTCTGTGGTATAATAATAACGATGAGATCAACAAAGAAAGGAGGGCGGAAAAATGTCGCGGCGCACATACATCGCGATAGATCTGAAATCCTTCTACGCGTCGGTCGAATGCCGCGAGCGCGGACTCGACCCGCTCGACACGCAGCTTGTCGTCGCTGATGAGAGCCGCACTGACAAGACAATCTGTCTCGCCGTGACCCCGGCGCTCAAAAGCTACGGAATTCCCGGGCGCTGCCGTCTCTTCGAGGTGAGGCAGAAGGTGAACGAGGTTAACGCGAAGCGTCGGCTGACCGCCCCGAACCGAACCTTCACCGGATCGTCGAGCTCATTTGGCGAGCTGAGCAAAGATCCGTCGCTCGAGGTCGGTTTTCTGATCGCGCCGCCGCGGATGGCGCACTACATGGAGTACAGCACGCGGATATACTCGGTCTACATGAAGTACATCTCGCCAGACGACATCATCGTCTACTCGATCGACGAGGTCTTCATGGATGTCACCGACTACCTGAAAACCTATGGTCTGACGCCGCGCGGGCTCGCGATGAAGATAATACTCGACGTGCTTGAAACGACCGGAATCACCGCGACCGCCGGAATCGGAACAAATCTGTTTTTAGCCAAGGTCGCGATGGACATCGAGGCAAAGCACATTCAGCCGGACAAAAACGGCGTCCGCGTCGCTGAGCTTGACGAGATGAAGTTCCGCCGGGAGCTCTGGGATCACCGTCCGCTGACCGACTTCTGGCGTATCGGGCGCGGAATCGCGGGCAAGCTTGAGCGCTACGGAATGTTCACGATGGGCGACATAGCGCTCCGATCCGAGCTCGACGAGGAGCTTCTCTACCGGCTTTTCGGAAAGAACGCGGAGCTGATAATCGACCACGCGTGGGGCTATGAGCCCTGCACCGTCGAGACTGTAAAGGCTTACCGACCCGATTCGAACAGCATAAGCTCGGGGCAGGTGCTGCAATGCGCCTATCCGGCTGACAAAGCGAAGCTGGTGCTCCGCGAGATGGCAGACGCGCTGGCGCTCGACCTGGTCGACAAGGGTCTTGTGACCGACCAGATCGTCGTTTCAATCGGCTACGACGCCGAGAATCTCAGCGATCCGACGCGCTCATCCGGCGGTGAGGTCGAGACCGACCGATACGGCAGAAGCGTTCCGAAAGCGGCTCACGGCTCGCAGAACCTCGGTCAGCACACCTCGTCGGCAAAGCGGATAATGTCCGCCGCGTCCGAGCTTTTCGACCGCGTAGCCGACAAAAGGCTGCTTGTCAG
>CAKSOR010000228.1 GCA_934477985.1 uncultured Eubacteriales bacterium | reverse complement strand
TCAGCGCGTTTGATTACGGCGTGATTCCGTTCCCGAAGTGGAATGAGGAGCAGGAGAATTACCGCACCACCGCGCGCGCGACCTACTCGAGCTTCTGCATTCCGAAGACCGCGCCGGACGCGCAGATGTCGGCGGCTGTTCTCGAGTGCTTTGCGTCCGAGAGCTACCGCACGGTTTCGCCGGCTTACTTTGAGACGGCGCTGAAGGTCAAGTATTCGCGCGACGACGAATCTTCGCAGATGTTTGATCTTATCAAGTCGTCGGTCACGTTCAGCTTCGCGACCTCGTTCACTATGGCTATCGGCGATCCGCAGAACACCTTCAAGGGCAGAGTCAGCTCGCTTGACGAGAACTGGTCGTCCTACATGGCGTCGTGGGAACCCACCGCGCAGGAAAAGCTTGACAAGACGCTTACGATACTCAAGGAACTCGACTGAGTTCATAAAAAAGTTACACCTCCCCGGCGGATTGGTCGGGGAGGCGTTTTTTTGTTCGTTTGTGTCAACAATCATTCATACGCCTTGAGAAATTCCTCAAGTCCGGTCTCATACGCGTTGATGTTTGAGGCTAAGAACGAGGCGTAGGGCTGACCGGAGCTCAGCGCGTTACGGATCATGTAGCCGCCTTGTCCGGTCTGCATCGCGTACTCGGCGGCAAAGTCGAGCGTGAATCCGCTTCGTATTATGTCGAGCATCTCGGAGGAATCGTCGTCACGCGCGGTTTTGGTCTTCAACGTGACCTCATAGTACGCCGGAATGACGTATTCGTGGCTCGCGACGGCGAGAGCTTCGGTTATTCTGCCCACGAATTCAACATCCTTGACGTCGGTCGGGATGACGAACATCGAGCGTCCGTCGCGCGACGCTGTGTGGTAACCGTCCTGCTTTTCGTCGTATTTCGGCAGCGGCAGAATTCCGAACTCGATGTCCGAGTCGCGCATCGCCGTGCAGGCGACGAGCGTATCGCCAAAATACATCGCTCTGCCTGACGTGAAGATCGCGCGGGTCGTCGGGATAATGTCGGTCGTCGACTGATCCATGAAGTGCGAGTCGGGGTTGTCGTTCGCGAGAGCCAGGATTTTTTCATAGATTTCGATCAGCTTTTCGTTCTGGAAATCGTAGGAAACTTGTCCACTCTTATCCTTTTTCGACATGCTGACTCCGAGCGCGTTGTGCATGTTGTCGTACCACAATGTGTCGTAGACCAGCAAGCCCCATTTGTCGTCGGGGGTCATTTTTCCGTCGCCGTCGATGTCCTGCGCGGTGTCCTTGATCTGCGAGAGCAGGGCGGCGAGCGTCCATTTTCCGGATTTTACCAGATCGTAGGGCGATTCGCGCTTGAATTCCTCTACGGTCTGCTTGTTGAAATAAAGCGCGAAGAGGTTGCTCCACATGTTTATCGCGAGGTCGCCGGTCATAGCGTAGAGCTTGCCGTTGACTGTCAGCTCGCTTTCGACGAGCGACGACCACCACGCCTCATCGAGGCGGAGGTTCGGGACGTCGTGGAGGTTCAGGAAGAGGTGGTCGGCGAAACCGTCGCCGATGACCGCCGCGTAGCCGTCGATCAGGTCGTACTCGCCACTGCCTGACATGACCGAGTTGCGCATCGTGCCGATGTAGGTCGAGCGGGCATTCCAGGAAGCGTCGATTTTTATCGGGTTTATTTCGATGTCGAAACGATCCTCGACCATACGGTTGCGCTTGTAAACCGCGTCGTCGAGCACGTCGCCTGTCTCGGCTTCAATGAAATAATCGTCGATTTCGGTCTCGCGGATCAGGAAATTGAACTCACGACCGTCGTATGTCTTGTCGCCGATTCCCTCGAAGACGTCGGTTGTGACGGGTTCGGTGTCGCCGGCGGTCGTCGTTTCGGTCTGGTCGTGCTGGGTCTCACCGCAGGCTGCGAGCTGCGTGATGACAAGCAGCGCGGCAATAAAAGTTGTGTATCTTTTCATTCAGGATCTCCTTTTTTACTGTTTTTTTGTGCAATTTAATTATAGCATTTTGACGGTATTTATGCTATAATATATTTGCATAAAAATGCGATAAATCTGCAAAAATGGAGCAAAAATGAAGAAGAAAAGTGATTATCCGATACATTTCGGACACAGAACTGACGGCGATAGCTGGATTACATTACAAAGAAAGCCGAGGTTCACCGGTGAGTCTGAACCACATTGGCACGAGACTTATGAGGTTGCCTATCAGCTCAGCGGTGAGCGGACATATATTTATCCGGACGGATTATTCACTCTTCACGCTGGTGAAGTATTGATAATTCCGCCAAGAACGATGCATGGCACGCTTATTTCGGACGGTGATTTTCAGGCATATGTCTTCGGCTACCCCTCAAATATCATCTATTCGCACGATATTTCCTTCCGCAACATGAAGTATTTGTTGGCTTTTTCTGGCGAGCACTCGTTCGAGCGCTGCCGGTTCTCGGACGACTCTCCAGCTATGGACGAGCTGCGTGCCGAGATCGTCCGGCTCGCAGAATACGGAAACTCGCCGATGAGCGAGCTTCTTGTCCGCGCGTCGATACTCCGCATTCACGACTCGATCTACCGGCTCTACAACCGCGGGCGCGAACAGGTCGATTCCGAGTTTATCGCCGCCGTGCAGAGCTTCATCGAGGATCACATCTCGGAGGACATCTCGCCCTACAACATTGCAGATTCCTTGCATATCAGCCACAGCTCGCTCTGCCACCGGCTGAAAGCCGAGCTCGGCTGCACGCCCGGCGAGCTCGTCACCCGCCGCAAGCTCGAGTACGCCGAAAGTCTCCTGCTCGACCGGCGCGAGCTGTCAGTCACCGACATCGGACTCGAGGTCGGGTTCTCGGACACGAGTTATTTCATCAAATTATTCAAGGCGTCGCGCGGGGTCACGCCGAATCAGCTCAGAAAACGCGATTTCAGCGCGAAATAAGCGGAAATTTTTGGTTTTCCTCTTGATTTTTTCTTTGGTCTGTGATATAATTAATAGACGTGTTCGATAACCCGACTTCAGCGTATGAAAATGGCGATGGAATCGACATTTTATGAGTTGGCAAAGCCAACTCATTGACAAGTCGGGAGGGTTATCGAACACGTCTATTATGATTTTTTTTGGGTTTTGGGGGATTCCATGAAAAGCAGTGAGGAGATTTTTCTGAATATTCTTCGGTGCGCGCTCGCGGGCGGGCGCTATGATGGCTCGCACTCCGGCGAGGATTGGCGCGAGGTCTTCACGCTCGCCGACGGACAGTCGCTTTTGCCGCTGGTTTTCGAGGCGGTCTGCGCTTCGAAGGACGCGGCGGCGTTTCCCGAGCTCTTCAAGGCGGCGAAGAGCCGGGTGATCCCGTCGGTCGTCCGGCAGATGAACCGGAATCTCGATTTCCGCGCGCTTTATTCAAAGCTGACCGCCGCCGGGCTGCGTCCGATCGTCGTCAAGGGACAGCTCTGTTCGGCGCTCTATCCGCTGCCCGACCACCGGCTCAGCGGCGACGACGACATTTTAGCCGCGCCGGAGGAGTACGACACTTGTCGGAGTATACTTGAGTGGGAGGGGCTCGAGCCTGAGCACGCTGACGACGGCATGAGCCACGAGACCGGCTACGAGTGTTGTCAGCAGAACGGGCGCTGTCTGCGGATTGAGCTGCATCGGACGCTTTTCGACCCCGGCGCGCCGGACAATCTGAACAAATATTTCGCCGACGCGTTCGAGAAGGCTGTGAAAATCGGGGATTTCTGGTCGCTGCCGGTGCACGAGCATCTGTTTTATCTGCTGCTGCACTCGTTCAAACATTTTACAATTGTCGGAATCGGAATCCGGCAGACCTGCGACATCGGGTTCTGGGCGCGCGCGCATTTTGACGAGATCGACTGGGCGCGGCTGAAAAACGACCTTTCGGAGCTGCGGGCGTTCGGGTTCGCGGCGGCACAGTTCAGACTGCTTGAACGGCTCGGGTTTGAGTTCAGGCTGCCGGCTGACTGGCGCGCGGCGGTTGAAAAGGCGGAGCTCGGGCCGATGCTCGCCGACATGTTCGACGGCGGGACGTTCGGAAGCTCGTCGCTGACGCGGGTGCACAGCTCTACGGCTGTACAGAGTGCCGTCCGCGCCGACCGCGCCGGGCATGAGAAGGGCAGCCTTCTGCGGAGCTTGTTCCCGGGGTACAGCTACATCGCGGGGAGATTTCCGTATGTAAAGCGGTTTCCTGTGCTTTTGCCGATCGGCTGGGCGGAGCGGCTGGTGCGCTACGCGCTTGAGCTGCGCAAGACCGACAGCAGCGCCGCGGGGAGTCTCAAAACGGCTCGCGAGCGGGTTGAATTGTTAAAATTCTATGACATAATCGACTGAAGGACGCCTGAAAGGCGTCCTTTTGTTTTCGGGTGGCGTAAACATGTCACTTTAACAAAAAATTATGTCACTATTTTGCATGTACATTTTTCTGAAAATGTGCTATAATTATTATATTAGATTTGGCGGATGCCACTACGAAAAATAAAATTTATTTTCACAAAGGAGAATTTTCATGCAATTACACAGAAGAATATTGACATTTATGCTTGCCTGTCTGATGGCCGCGTCGGCTGTATCATGCGGCGGAGAGACTGTAGAGCCGAACGACGGCACGACTGCCGGTCAGAATGACGAAACGACGACCGCGCCCGAGACGGTCGCAAACGACAAGGATGAGCTCCCGGACAAGAAGTTCGATGGGAAGGAATTCAAGGTTCTGGCGGCTGATTCGACGGCTTACAAGGGGTACATAGACGTAGCGGAGACTAACGGCGACGTGCTCAACGACGCTATCTACAACTCGAACCGCTCGGTCGAGGACCGATTCGACGTGAAGATCGTTCAGGAGGTGCAGGGTGCGGTTCAGGCTAACGAAACCGGCGCGAAGG
This sequence comes from uncultured Eubacteriales bacterium, assembly GCA_934477985.1. Taxonomy (GTDB): domain Bacteria; phylum Bacillota; class Clostridia; order Oscillospirales; family CAG-272; genus Flemingiibacterium. The sequence continues at coordinate 189 of CAKSOR010000228.1, read as the reverse complement.
TGATTCTCTCGGGCGACCATGAGTATGACATCATCTCCATGACCGACCGGAACGTGCTGTGGCAGGCTATCGACGGGATGCTTCTGTCGTACGCCGACATGCCGTATGTTGACCTTACCAAGGATTACTGGTGCCAGTCGATAAACAAGTCGATGACAATCGGCGGTCAGCAGTGGCTGGCTTACGGTG
>CAKSOR010000227.1 GCA_934477985.1 uncultured Eubacteriales bacterium | reverse complement strand
GTTTTCGATTATATATTTCACAACACGGTCGAAAAGATCCTGACGGTTGATGCGATGCCGGTTCACGATGTCACGCGATACCACAGTGTGATAGATTCCGTTGACGATCTGATACGCAGGAGCGGCTTCATATTCAGCAAGCGCGATTATCGGAAAACCGCCGAAACGGATATATTCCTCGAGAAGCTCTCTTTCGGATAGTTTGCTGCCAGATTTGAAATCCAGATATTCCCTGAACGAGAGAGTGTAGACCGGAATCGATACATAACGTCCTGTAAGATAGGTTGAGATCTCGCTTGACATGAGTTTTGAGTTTGAACCGGTCACATAAATGTCGGCGTCAGCAGCTTCGAGGAGGTTGTTGACTGCCTTTTCCCAGCCTGTTATCTCCTGAATTTCATCGAGCAGGAGATAGCAGTGTCCCTTTTGGTCGAGCATAGTCATCAGCTCGTCGTACATTTCCTTTGCGGTCGTGTTCTCAGGAATATCCATTTCAGTGTACCGCTTTGTTATGATATGATCCTCCGGAATTCCGCGTGCGATCAGCTCATTCTTCAGCATTTCAAGGATCGTCGATTTTCCGCAGCGTCGGACGCCGGAAAGAATTTTCACCAGTGGCTTGTCGATGAACGGCTCGATCGCCTTTATATATTCGGGTCTGCAAATCATGATAATCACCTCATACTATATTATACCATAAAAACTCCGGAAAATCAATAGCTTTTTACGGTAAGAACCGAAAAACTTTCAGAAAATCCGAGATTTTTCTGCTTGCTTTAGAAAAAGAACGTCAGGCGCAGTCAAAACCTGTTCGGTCGAAGACGCTGACTCAAAAAACAAACCGTTCCTGATCATCCGATCGGGAACGGTTTGCACTGATTTGCTGTCTTTCAGTCGCTCTCAATATCATACATCTTCAGCACGTCGGCGAGATTTGCCTTGAGCTTGCTCTCGTTTTCTGCGTACCACGACGCCATGCTGTCCTTGCCGACCATGACCGTGTTCCGTAAAACCTGAAGTCCGCCGATAACCGAATGCACTATTCCGAAATTTGTCACAATGCAGGGACGGAGCATTTCGAGAACCTTTACCGTCTCAGCGTTCCGCGCGTATTTTGTCTGGAGCGCGACCGAATAATAGGTCTCGGTGAGATGACGATAGTTTTCTGCCGCTAACGCTTCTGTGACCGCGCCTGCCATGTCCGGATTCTTGCAGTCGACCGGAATGCAGAACTTCGAATGCGCGTCGCAGAGATAGACTCCGTAATCGCTCTGAGCTTCATCAAGCTTAGGCATCGGAAGTATCCCCCACTCATCCTTCATATCGCGCATTTGCTGATCCTCCGCGCCGCAGAGCCTTGACAGGAAGAGCAGACAATCTCCTGCTGCAAACCGGCTCATCGAAAACTGCTCGGATTCGGGATGATACTGCGTCGGAAGATACGCGCCCTCGCTCACCCAGAAAAGATCATACAGCCGCTCGATTATCGTCACCATCCGCTCGGAATTCACGCAAAGCTCGGGAATGCCATCCTTGTTCTTTTCGGTAACCGGCTGTCTGAACGCGCCCAGAAAGGCGTCACAGCCGCTGTACCGGTCGAACATCATAAGCCCCGCGCGGTCATTTTCGGCATCGAGCTTGCCGTCGCCGTTGAGATCAGCCGATGCCTGCTTGATGTAATACGCCGCTTTGTCGAGCGTCCAGCTGCCGTCAAACACCTGATCGTAGAAGGTCTCGCCGAAAAGCGATTCTGAAAGCGTCTCGTTGTAGAACATTATGTCCATATTCATCAGCATCGAAAGCGCGAGATCGCCGGTCATATAAAACATCTTTCCATTTATTGTTGCCTCTTCAACAAGATCCGAGACCCACCACGGCTTGTCAAAATCGAGATATTTCACGTTGTAAAGATTCATCAGCAGTCCATCCATTCCGCGCGTGATGAAGGACGAGTATCCGGCGATCAGGTCGAACGCGCCGTCTCCGGCAAGTATGCTCGATCTGAGATTGTTCTGTATCACGAATTTCTGATAATCTCCTGCCGACCCGCCGCGATAGAATTCGAATTCGACTCCGAGTCGTTCGCTGACCGCAAGATTACGGTTGTAGACCGCGTCGTTGATAGTTTCACCGTTCGTCTCCTCGGCGATCCATTCCTGTTCGTTGCTGTCGTAATAGTGGATGACGAATTTTTCGCCGCCGAAATTCAGTCCGTCGGGTAGCGAATCGGGATAATTTTCACGTGTGATCTCCTCGGTTTCCTTGGCGGTGGTGGTCTCACTTTTGACCGGAGTTTCACCTGTCGCGTCCGAACCGCAGGAGGTGACACCAAGAATAAGCGATATTATCAGAATAAACGTAGCTGCTTTTTTCATGATCGATCCTCCCTGTATGTTTATTTGTTTATCTTTTTGATCTCGGATTCCATCGCGTCCTTGTACGAGGCGATGAGCGAGGCGACCGAGCTGCTGCCCGAACGCAGATTTTCTGAAAGCGCGGTCAGATAATCGCCGCCGATGCTGTAGACCGTCGCGAGATTCGGTGCCGCCGATCCGAGGATGATTCCGAGCATTTCGATCGAATCCTCGTTTCTCAGATTCTTGGCTTTCAGCGTCACGTCGGAGAAGACCGGCCAGACATCCTTGTAATAGATGTAGTTCATCGCGTCGGCGACCGATGCCGATCTTTCGGGCAGCTTGCAGGTCACGGGTATCGCGGCTCCGCTTGCGATGAAGGCGAGTCCGGCGTAGAATCTCTCCTGATTCTCATCGAGCTTCGATAGGGAAGTGCGCCGAACATGAAATCGAGATTACGCATACGATTCGCCTTTGCCACCTCAGAGCATCCGAAGAGTGCGCGCTCGGCTTCGAAGCAGTTTATGTACGAGCCGGCAAGATCATCTCCGTTGAAATGTCCGAGATAGACCGAGCCGTCGGTCGAGCTGAGAATCTTCGAGATCTTTTCACAGGCTTCGTAGAACCTGTCGGTCGTTCCGGCGTTCAGGATAGCCTTTCCGTTCTGGTTTTCAACGATTCCTTCGCCGAGATAATGGAGCCAGTTTCCGCCCGAGTCATTCTGAGTCGAGATCCCCCAGACGCAGCTTCCGTCGTCAGTCCAGCTGAAGGCATCGTCGCCGTTCAGCGACGCCGCAGATTTGCAGTATTCCGCAAGGCGGTCGATCGTCCAGCTTCCGCTCCGGACAAGGTCATACGGCAGTTCAAGACCGAGATCGTTCATCATGTCCTGATTGAAGAAGAGCATACTTATCCCGTCGATGCAGGCGAGATGCGAATATCCGAGTCCGGCGTAGAGACTGCCGTTCATACTCATGAGACTGTTGTAGTTTTCGAGCCACCATTTCTCGTCGAGCCGCGCTTCCTTGAAGTCGAGAAGGTTGTAGTAAAATCCCTCGTCCGCGAAGGTCGCGTAGTTCTGGGAACAGCTCTGATAAATGATGTCGTAGGCGTCCTCGCCCGACATGATGAGCGAACGGACAAGCTCGGGAAGCTCCTTCAGGATATGGACGTTCGTCTCGCTCCACTTTATCCCCATTTCCTCCTCGCATCTCCGGATGGCGTTATACTGAGCGTCGTTGAGAATTTCGCCGTTCGACTCTCCTGTGTCGACCCTGACGTGCATCGAGGCGACGTCGCCGCTGTTGAGGACTCTTATTTCAGTGCCGTCGAATTCCTTCGTGAAGGTGTATTCAGAGACGGCTTCTGAGGTCGTGCTTTCGTTCTGAGAGGTTGTTGTTTCGCTGACGCCTTCGTCCGCGCCGCAGGAATTTGCCGAAAGGGTAGCCATGAGTATCGCCAGAAATAATGCTGTCTTTTTCATAATAAACCATCCTTGATATTATTTTGCGAAATTGCGTGAGATGAACTCGTCCTGCCATTTTTCGGACATGGAGACAAATTTTGCCGAGAAGCCGCAGACCCTGACTATAAGATCCTGATGACGCTCGGGATGAAACTTTGCGTCAAGAAGCTCTTCCTTGCTGACACAGCTTAAGTGTATCGATTGCAGTCCCAGACTTCCGAGCGCGGTTATGATCGCATGGAGTCTTCCGACATCCATTCCGGTCGACGGAACGACGAGATTCAGGACGCTGTTCACCGTTCTTGTGAGGTCAAGACTGCCTGCGCTGTTTGCGATCGAGGTCAGCGAGGTTATTTCACGGTTGCGCGAAGGTCCGATGCCGTGAGACAGAAGCTCACCGTTATAGCGTCCGTCGGGAGTCGCGCGGCAGGAATTTCCCCAGCGCATGAATTCCACGTAGACAAGATAAGCAGCGTCGAAAGGCTCGCCGTCGCGCGTTCTGTATTTTCCGGCGATGTCGCAGAGATCGTTATGGAGCTTTATTGCGAAGCTTTCCGAGCTTTCCTTACCGTCGCAGAAATAGTCGGACGAAAGTAGCTCGCGCCGGAGATCCCAAAAGCCCTCGAAATTATTCCGGAGCGCGGTCATAAGCTCGGAGAGTGAATACAATTTTTCATCGAAGCAGACACGTTTTATCGCCATCAGCGAGTCGGCGAGATTCGCGAATCCGACGTAATATATCGATCCCGGCGAATATTCCGCGCCGCCGTCATTGACGTCGCGCCGACGTTTTATCGGCTCACCCATGCAGGCTGAATAGAACGGAAGCGGATCGGCTTTTGCGAAAAGCTCAAGTCCGCGGTTGTTGTCACCGATCTTGAGTCTGACGAGCGAATCGATATTCTCAAGTATCAGCCTGTAGACCTCGTCAAAGCTCTCATCACCCGAAAGATTCCGACACTCAACTCCAAGCTCGTCGGTCGCGAAACCGCAAAGATCCTTCGAACCCTTCGGATAGAACGCCCATTCGACCGGACGCAGCAGATTCAGATATTCGCCGCCCGGGCGATGCTCAAGACTACAGAAGATGTCCCAACAGCCCGAGACGAGATAATTCCGCGCGTCGGTGAGCTGCTTTCCGCTATTCACCAGTGAAGCTATAAGCATATCGTCGTTTGCGAGCAGATAATTCGCCCGACCGTTCAGAATATCCGATGCGACCAGATCAAGATACCATGCCGGACTCTTCTTCGAGAATCTGCACTGGAA
>CAKSOR010000226.1 GCA_934477985.1 uncultured Eubacteriales bacterium | reverse complement strand
CGGGTGCGTGGCGTTCCATAGAGAGAAGTATGTCGCCGAGGGCGGACCTTCGGGAGGAGACGGCGGAAACGGCGGAAACATCGTTTTCAGGATCGACGAAGGCACGAACACGCTGCTCGATTTCAGATACAGGCGCAAATTTGTCGCGCAGAACGGCGGAGACGGAATGCCCGAGAAATTCCACGGCAAGAACGGCGAAGACCTCATAATCATGGTTCCGCCCGGAACGGTCATAAAGGACGCGGAAACCGGACGCGTCATAAAGGACATGTCGAACTGCGAGCCGTTCATCTGCCTGAAGGGCGGGCGCGGGGGCTGGGGAAACCGCCATTTCGCGACGCCGACAAGACAGATCCCGCGTTTCGCGAAGCCCGGACTTAAGGGCGAGGAGCTCGATGTCACGCTCGAGCTCAAGATGCTCGCCGACGTCGGACTCGTCGGATTCCCGAACGTCGGGAAATCCTCGCTGCTGTCTGTAATAAGCTCCGCGAGACCCAAGATAGCGAACTATCATTTCACGACGATTCAGCCTCAGCTCGGAGTCGTCAAGACCGGCGACGGCAAGGGCTTCGTCTGCGCCGACATTCCCGGACTGATCGAAGGCGCGGCTGACGGACTCGGACTCGGTCACGATTTCCTCCGCCATGTCGACAGATGCAGACTGCTTGTCCACGTCGTCGACGTCTCAGGCGCTGAGGGACGCGACCCGGTCGATGACATAAAGAAGATAAATTCCGAACTCGAGCGCTACAGTCCGGAGCTAGCCTCCAGACCGCAGATTTTCGCCGCGAACAAGATCGACGCGCTCGGAGCTGACCCGGACGAGGTTCATGAGCTCGGAGACGAACGTCTCGAGGATTACGTCAAAAACGAACTCGGCTCGGAGCTTTTCTACATCTCCGCGGTCACGAAAAAGGGCGTTGACGCGCTGATTCACCGCGTCGCTGAAATGCTGGAGGAGCTCCCACCGCTCACGATCTACGAGCCCGAGGAGGTCGTCGAGCCTGAGTTCGATGAGAACGAGGAGCGCGAGATAATTGTCCGCCGCGTCAACGAGGACTACGAGGTCGAGGGCGACTGGCTGATGAATCTCATAAACTCGATAAACTTCGACGATTACGAGTCGGTCAACTACTTCCAGAAGATACTTCGCAAGACCGGCGTCGTCGACGCGCTTGTCGAAAAAGGCTGCCAGGACGGCGACACGGTCAGAATCTACGACATAGAGTTCGAGTTTATTAAATAAAAGTAAATTCGCCGCGTAAAAATTTCGTTTTTTCGGCATGGGGATTGACATAACGCGAAAAATCTTCTATAATAAATATTATCCGGATTCTTATAAAGAAAACCGGAGCGCGGAAAATGCGCGTCGCCAACCGAAAAAAAGAAAGGCAGTTGTAATAAAATGTTTTGGCAGGAAGAAATCGAAACCATGGACAGAGCTGATCTCGAAAGACTTCAGCTGAAAAGACTTCAGAATATCGTTGAATACGTCTACAACCGCGTGCCGTTTTACAAGAAGCGGCTCGACGAGGCCGGAGTGAAGCCCGAAAAGATCAAGGCTCTCTCCGATATCCAATACATCCCCTACACCACGAAGGCCGATATCCGCGATACCTATCCCTTCGGACTCTTCGCGGTTCCGCAGCGCGAGATCGTCAGAATCCACGCGTCGAGCGGCACGACCGGTAACCCGACCGTCGTCGGCTACACGAAGAATGATCTCCAGACCTGGAGCGACTGCGTCTCGCGTCTCGTGACCGCCGCCGGAGCTACCAGCGACGACATCGTTCAGATCGCGTTCGGCTACGGACTCTTCACCGGCGCGCTCGGACTTCACTACGGGCTCGAGAACATCGGCGCGACCGTCGTCCCGACCTCGACCGGAAACACCGAAAAGCAGCTCAAATTGATGCGCGATTTCGGCACTACCGCGCTTGTCGCGACCCCGTCCTACGCGCTCTACATAGCCGAGACCGCGCGCGATCTCGGAATCGACTGCCGCGACCTCAAGGTCAGACTCGGACTCTTCGGTTCTGAGGGCTGCTCGAACGAGATGCGCTCGAAGGTCGAGGAGGCGTGGAATCTCTTCGCGACCGACAACTACGGTATGAGCGAGCTCATGGGTCCCGGCGTCTCGGGCGAGTGCCGTTACAGATGCGGAATGCACTTCGCCGAGGATCATTTCCTCCCCGAGATCATCGACAGCAAGACCGGTGATGTCAAGGCGCACGGCGAGGAGGGCGAGCTCGTCGTGACGACGCTCACCAAGGAGGGAATTCCGCTCCTCCGCTACAGAACCAAGGATATAACGAGAATTCACTACGAAAAGTGCGAGTGCGGACGCACCCACGCGCGTATGGACAAGCCGCTCGGGCGCTCGGATGATATGCTCAAGATCAAGGGCGTAAACGTCTTCCCGACGCAGATCGAGTCGGTGCTTGTCAGCATTCCCGAGGTCGGACCGCAGTATCAGATTGTCCTCGGACAGAAGAACTACATGGACACTTTCGAGATCAACATTGAGGTCTCGGACGGAAAGATGCTCGAAAAGTACTCCGAGCTCGAAAACCTCCAGCAGAAGGTCAGACACAAGCTCCAGACGGTTCTTGGTCTCGACGCGAAGATCAATCTCGTTGAGCCGAAGTCGCTCGAGCGCTTTGTCGGCAAGGCAAAACGCGTCATAGATAATCGTCATAAATAATTTTCCACGGAGAGTTTACATATGAAAAAGATAATGTTAGGAAACGAAGCGGTTGCGCGCGGACTTTTTGAAGCCGGTGTGCGTCTCGTTTCGAGCTACCCCGGAACGCCGAGCACCGAAGTCACCGAGGCGGCTGCGAAGTACGATGAGATCTACGCCGAGTGGGCGCCCAACGAAAAGGTTGCTCTCGAAGTCGCGCTCGGCGCGGCTATCGGCGGCGGACGCTCATTCGTTGGAATGAAGCACGTCGGACTCAACGTCGCGGCTGACCCGCTCTTCATCACCTCCTACACCGGAGTGAACGGCGGAATGGTCATCGGTGTCGCGGACGATCCCGGAATGCACTCGTCGCAGAACGAGCAGGATTCGCGTCACTACGCGATCGCGGCTAAACTCCCGATGGTTGAGCCGTCTGACTCGGGCGAATGTCTTGTGTTCACAAAGCAGGCGTATGAGTTCTCTGAGAAGTTCGACACACCATTCATTCTGAGACTCAACACCCGCGTCTCTCACTCGCAGTCGATAGTCGAGACCTCCGACCGCGTCGAGGTTGAGGTGAAGCCCTACGAAAAGGACGCCGCAAAGCATGTCATGATGCCCGGAAACGCCCGTCCGCGCCACATAGAGGTCGAAAAGCGTCTCAATACGCTCCGTGAGTTCGCCGAAAACTGTCCTTTCAACAAGGTCATCGAGAATCCCGGCGCGAAGGTCGGCATCATCACCTCCGGACCGTCGTTCAACTACGCTCTCGAGGCGTTCGGCGACACCGCGTCGTATCTTAAGCTCGGACTCGTCAATCCGCTTCCCGAAAAGCTCCTGAAGGACTTCGCGGCGAAGTACGAGACGGTCTATGTCATCGAAGAGCTCGACCCGGTCATCGAGAGCCATTGCAAGGCACTCGGACTGAACGTTCACGGCAAGGACATCCTTCCGCTGTGCGGCGAGTTCTCGCAGGAGCTTCTTTCAAAGCTTCTTCTCGGAAAAGAACCGGAATGCTATGCGCTCGACGAGAATATCCCGGTGCGTCCGCCTGTGCTCTGCCCCGGATGCCCGCACAGAGGCGTCTTCTACCTCTTCAATAAGCTGAAATTATACGTCAGCGGCGACATCGGCTGCTACACGCTCGGCGCGGCTAAACCGCTGGGCGGAATGGATACCACGCTCTGCATGGGCGCGTCGGTTTCGGCTCTCCACGGCTTCAACAAGATACGCCACGAGGAGCACAAGTCGGTCGCGGTTATCGGCGACTCGACCTTCATGCACTCAGGAATCACCGGACTTGTCGACATTGTCTACAACAAGGGCTTCTCGACCGTCGTTGTCGTCGACAACAGCATCACCGGCATGACCGGACACCAGCAGAACCCCTGCACCGGATTCACGCTGAAGGGCGAGAAGGTCTACGGAATCCTCATCGAGAACATCGCGAAGGCGGTCGGAGTGCCTGAAGAGCACATCCGCATCGTCGACCCGAACGATCTCGCAGAGACCGAGAGGGTGCTCAAAGAGGAGCTCGCGTCGGATACTCCGTCGGTCGTCATCTGCCGCCGTCCCTGCGCGCTGCTCAAGTATGTCAAGCACAATCCGCCGCTCGTTATCGACCACGACAAGTGTGTCGGCTGCAAAGCCTGCATGAAGATCGGCTGCCCCTGCATCTCGGTCAAGGACGGAAAGGCGTCTATCGACCAGACGCTCTGCAACGGCTGCGGACTCTGCACGCAGATGTGCAAGCTCGGCGCTATAGGTAACAGATAAGTCCTGCCTTTGAGGCAAACTTATTCCCGAAAAGGAGTTCAGTTATGAGAAAGATAGCCGATTCCCATGTTCACATAAGATTTACCCGCGATGAGGAAATCTCGCGCATGCTCGACGATATCGCGTCGGTCGGTGTCACGGCGGTGAATATTCTCTCGCTCCCATACCGCGGAGTCGCTGAGGATCTCGCGGCGCTCTGGCAGAAGATGACACGTAAGGATCTCGACATACGCGCGTTCGGCGGTCTGCATATCAACGACCGCTACATGAACGTCTCGCCCGAGGTTCAGGTCGAAAAGCTGCTCGATCTCGGCTGTGACGGCTTCAAGATAATGTACGCGCCGGCGCTCAGACGCTTCATGCCCGAGGGGCTTGACTCGGCGAAGTACTCGAAGATGTTCAGTCTGCTCGAGGAGCGCGGGACTCCGACGACAATACATGTCGCCGACCCGGAGGACTTCTGGGACGAGGGACGTCAGTACGGCGATAAGAGCTTTCCGTCGAAAAAGCAGCTCTACGACGAGATATTCCGGATGCTCGACGCACACCCGAAGCTCCGCGTCTCGTTCGCGCACTTCTTCTTCCTCTCGAATTTCCCGGACGAAGCCGAGAGGGTCATGGAGACCTATCCGAATGTCCGCTTCGACCTGACGCCCGGCGTTGAGATGTACTATAATTTCGACAGCAATATCGACGTCTGGCA
>CAKSOR010000225.1 GCA_934477985.1 uncultured Eubacteriales bacterium | reverse complement strand
CCGCAGGCGCGGGCGGGCTTAGGGGCACACAAAGCAGGAACGCACCGCGCGGACGCGCGGAGCGTTCCCCTTTTTTGTACATAAACGTAGGGGAACCCCATCGAATGTGAATTTTCAGATTTTTTCCGACCGGCACTTGACCTTTCGCGAATAATATGGTAGAATATTACATGGTAATCTCCGCGGATAAGCCGAGCGCCACCCAAAAATGAGACAGGCTGTGTTTATCAATAAAGACAAGTCAAGATACACATCCAACCTTGCCAATCCGGATGAATTACTGGCGTAAAGAAAAAATCATTCATTCTTCCCTATGCGGACGGTGAAATGTGGTTTGAGCATCTGGATGAAATACATCAGTATGCCGATATAGCCATGAAAAAACGCAGGGATATCGCAACTCTCCGACGCCCATCCTCCACGGGATATATCACATTCATCCTCGACAAAACGGTTATCACGGAGGAATTGATTTCAGAGATAGCGAACGCGCTCAAAAAGCCCGGCAAACAGTTCATGCAAAAACACAACTAACTCTCGTACTCAAACAAGAAAGTGAAAACCTATGGATTTTTCAACTCTGCTGACAGACGAATTCAAAACCTTCTCGGAAGAAGACTACTTCGTCTGGTGCGGCTCGATGTTCAGCCATAACGGAAAATATTATCTCGCGTACTCGCGCTGGAAACGCGAACTCGGCTTTGAAGCATGGGTGACCGACTCCGAAATCTGCCTGGCGCGCGCCGACTCGCCTATGGGCGACTTCAGATACATAAAAACTCTCCGCACAAAGAACGCCAACGGCGGCTGGGACTCCTCATGCGCTCACAACCCCACCGTCATATCCGACGGCAGATTCTTCCGCCTGTTCTACATGGGCAACCACGGCGATGGCGACTGGTGGACTCACCGCAACAACCAGCGCATAGGTGAAGCCCGGACCGATGACCCCGAGGGCGAATGGCACTTCTCCGACTGCCCTGTCATCGATATATCCGAATCCGGCTTCGACAGCCTCATGACCTCCAACCCGACCGTCACGACAACCCCGACCGGCGGACTTCTGATGATCTATAAGGGCGTCTCGAAAAACGGCGCTCTCCCAAAAGGCGGCGATGTCGTCTGCGGAGTCGCGGTCGCCGACCGCCCCGGCGAACCGTTCAGAAAGACCGGCGTCCCGATCATGGTCAACCCCGAGAACGGCTGGTCGGTCGAGGACCCGTTCGTCTGGCGCGACGGCGATCACTATTTCGCGCTCGTCAAGGATTTTCAGGGCTACTTCACAAAGGCCGGAAGCTCCTCGACCGCGCTCTTTGAGTCATCCGACGGCTTTGACTGGCATCCGTCCGATCACCCACTCGCGTTCGGGCGCAGGCTCGCAGGAAAAAGCGTCCATAAACTCGAACGTCCGCAGCTTTTCTTCGAGAACGGCAAGCCGTCAATCCTGATCTGCGCCTGCGCGGTCGATGAAAAGTACAACGACGTTTTCAGCGTAAGAATAAAGCTTGCGGAAAAGTGAAAAAACGGCAATGCGGGTTCACATACATCAGTCAACCGATACAGTACCAGAAATACCAGCAATTGAACCACGCCTGTTGTCAGCCTGCCAGCGCCGTGCCATGCGGTCATGCCGGTTTCGGCAAAGGTAAAGTCTGACAGCTTGCGTCGCCGACTCAGCGTCAAAAGGCTGCCTCTGTGCTGAAGTTCTGCCTGCCTCAGCCGCGCGCAGCTCACGATATTGACAATTCAATAAAAGCAGGTCGTATGCGCCAACCGATAAATCGCCGACACCATGCCATTCTGCTGCGGCAATTTCCCGCTGACGTTAAGTCTGACAGCCTGCGCCGACAAACCAGCAGCGGCAAACGGTCGCCAACGCGGCACGTTTGTTAACTTTCCCACAAAACACTACTTCCCGCCAACCTGAATTATGAAATTCAGACGTAACTGTCGGCAGCCCGCAGACACTCTCTCAAACGGTCATGCCCCAAATCAGGTAAACCCGGGAGACCGACTAAACAGCCAACCCCACGATGGTACACAGCTCCTGACGCGGCAATTCCGCTTATCCAGATCACATGACATCTATCGTACCCGACCGTGATGACAGAAAGTCAGACACAGCAATCGGGTGACCATTGACCTTCACATGCCGACCGCGGCAAAAATTATAACATGTCAGCACATCCGGTGCTTCACGCCGGTTTCACCAACAATAAAAACTAATTTCCAGGAGGAAAATCAAATGAACACACTTCTCAACTTCACAAAGGAGCATCTGCTCTCGGGTCTCGCGATCGAAGCGAACCTCATCCGCGGTCAGCACGGCTCGCTTTCGGTCGAGTCGGTCGAGGAATCCGACTCGAAGGTCATCTTCCGCTTCAAGCCGGAAGCTGGCATCCAGTCGCTGACAATCACAGCTGACATCGGCGAGGAGAATATACTCCTCTCGCTTGATGCTTATATAGAGCCCCGCAACGGCGCGGCATGCGGATTCGCTCCAGAGAACGCTCTTGTCATGACGCTCGGAGATCTCAAGCCCGACGCGCTGCTCGGAAGCCGCCACGACGGTCCTTGGTGGATGTATCCGACCTTCGGAAACGACTTTTCGTCGCTCGCTCCGCGCACTCAGTCGCTCCTCGTGAAGTCGGGCGCGCTGAACTATCATCTTCTCCCGCTGACCGGCGACGATTTCCGCTGCGAGTTCAACGCGGGAAAGCTCGGGATCACCTCGGATATGAGCGGTCTCTGCCATCTGACCGGCGCGTTTCTCGCGGTCGCGGCGTCGACCGATCCGCTCGCGGCTGTCCGGATGAACTACCGCGGCGCGAGAAAGCTCGGCGGTATCCGTGTTCCGCTGAGAAACGAGCGCAAGTTCCCCGAATTTTTCCGCGGTTTCGGCTGGTGCACCTGGGACGCGTTCTACAAAGAAGTCAGCGCCGAGAAAATCTACGAGAAGCTCACCGAGTTCAAGGAAAAAGGCATTCCGGTCAAGTGGGTCATTATCGACGACGGCTGGATGACCGTGAACGGCGACAAGTTAGCGGGCTTTGACGTCGACCGGACGAAGTTCCCGGAGGGGCTGAAGGCAACCATCGCGCGGATGAAGAGCGAGTTCGGCGTCGAGAAGGTCGGCGTCTGGCACGCGTTCAACGGCTACTGGCGCGGCATCGACATGACGTCAGCGCTCTACTTCGCTCAGCGCGAGAATCTGTTTATCACACCGGGCGGACTGGCGCTTCCGTCGCTCGACGAGGAAAAGGCGTTCAGATTCTGGGACGCATGGCATTCGTTCCTCGCGTCCGAGGGTGTTGACTTCCTCAAGGTCGACAATCAGTCGTCGAATTCCACGCATATCATCGGCGCTATCGCTACCGCCGAGGGCTGCCGCAGAGCGCACAACTCTATAGAGCGCTCGATCTCGAAGAATTTCGGCGGAGCGGTGATCGACTGCATGGGCATGGACATGGAGAATGTGCTCGCGAGACCGATGTCGGCTGTCTCGAGAAACAGCGACGACTTCTTCCCGAAGCGCGAGCGCGGATTCATCAAACACCTCGTTCAGAACGCCTACAACGCGATCTGGCACAGCCAGGTTCACTACTGCGACTTTGACATGTGGTGGTCGAACCACTACGAGTCGGCGTATCAGAGCGGAGTTCTGAGAGCGATCTCGGGCTCGCCGATATATGTCAGCGACAAGATCGGAGAGTCGAACCGCGAGACGATCCTGCCGACGGTCGATGAGGACGGAAGCGTGATGCTCTGCGATGAGGCGTGCCGTCCGACGCTTGACTGTGTTTACATCGACTGCACGGCTGAGAAGAAGTTGTTGAAGGTCTGGAACCGTTCAGGCGAGAATTTCGCGGTGGCGGCGTTCAACGTGAACGATGAGGAGGTCAGCGACGTGCTCGATTTCACAACGATTCCGGGACTCTCGCAGGACCGCGAGTATATCGCGTATGAGTATTTCACGAAGAAGTTCACACGCATCTGCTTCTTTGAGGACACAGCGGTTACGCTTCCTAAGGACGGTGTCGCGGTCTGGTCGATCTATCCGGTTGAGGACTCGGACGAGGGCGCATACATCATGCTCGGCGACGTATCGAAGTATGTGCCGATCGCGTCGAAGTTTAAGAAGAAAGTTCTGATCCGGGAGATTCTCTGAGCGCAGGATTTACTTAAGGCAATACCGCACAATTCAAGGCTGTGCGCTGCCCCCACAAACTCAGGCATTTTCAGCGCAAAAACACGGTTTGTCCAGTCAATAACAAAAAAACCGCCGCGGCATATCTGCCGCGGCGGGGCTGTTTTTATGTTAATGGTCGGACCGCGCTTTGCCGATGGAATATCAGTAAGCGATTCCCTGCCACTTCATAGCATCGGCGATCTTGAGGAATCCGGCGATGTTAGCACCGGCGACAAGATTCAGCTTGCCGTCTTCGGTCTTGCAGTCGTATTCCTTAGCCGCGGCGGCGGAGTTCGCGTAAATATTCTTCATGATGTCATGAAGCTTTGCGTCGACCTCGTCAAAGGTCCAGCTGAGTCTGATCGAGTTCTGGGTCATCTCGAGACCGGAGGTAGCGACACCGCCGGCGTTCGCCGCCTTTGCCGGACCAAAGAGAACTCCGTTCTCATGGAACAGCTCGACTGCCTCGGGAGTCGAAGGCATGTTAGCGCCCTCGGCGACCGCGATGACACCAGTGGCGATGAGCGCCTTAGCGCCCTCGGCGTCAAGCTCGTTCTGAGTTGCGCAGGGCAGCGCGATGTCGCACTTGACAGTCCAGATGCCCTTGCAGCCTTCATAATACTTCGCGCCCGGAACACGCTCAGCGTACTCCTTGATGCGTCCTCTCTCGACTTCCTTGATCTGCTTGACAACGTCGAGCTTGATTCCGTTCTCGTCGACAACATAGCCGTTCGAGTCGGACATAGCGATGACCTTCGCGCCGAATGAGGTAGCCTTCTGGTTTGCGTAGATAGCGACGTTGCCCGAGCCCGAGACAACAACAGTCTTGCCCTCGAACGAGAGTCCGTTATCCTTGAGCATCTCATTTGTGAAGTAGCAGAGACCATAACCGGTAGCCTCGGTGCGCGCGAGAGAACCGCCGTAAGAAAGTCCCTTGCCGGTCAGAACGCCGGTGAACTCGTTGCGGAGTCTCTTGTACTGAC
>CAKSOR010000224.1 GCA_934477985.1 uncultured Eubacteriales bacterium | reverse complement strand
CCGCCGGTCGCGGAGACCTGCTCCAGTTTGAACTTCTGGCTTGCCGTCAGCGCGGAAACCGATGTGCTCTTCTGATAGATGTTGGTATAGTTTGCGTCCTTCCCGTCATGAACGGTCATGAACGAGCCGCTTCCCACGTTGCGGAAGGAATATACCGAACCGTTTGTCAGAGAGGATGGCAGCGAATAGCCGTAGGATACCGTGAGCACCGGGCGCTTTGCCGCTTTTGTGTAGTCAGCCGACCAGAAGCCGTTGTAGTCGGCATTGGTCTTGCCCTCGTCGACGTATTTTACGACATATCCGTAGTTTTCCGCCGCGTTGTATTCGTCATAAAGCGATGCCACGTCCGACGAAAGGTTGAACGTGACCGGCTTTGACGCATTGAAAGCCATGCTGCCGAGGACAGCTGAATAGCCCGGCTGATTGGCATATGTGATGGTTTCCGGCGACCATGAAGCATTGACCCTGCGTATCTCCACCGACTTTCCGGTCTTTGTTCCGTCAAGGTAGGTCAGGGACATTGTCGCCCCGTACACCGGCATTGAGGGATCAAGCGCGGGGAGGTTGTTGATCTTTATATAGACCCGATGGACCTTGCCGGACTTCACGCCGTAGAACAGCTTCTGTTCGCCGGAATGGTTGGCGGTGTCGCCTTCCGCGACGTAGGTATCAACGATATTGGAATTGTATTCGTCGGTCGTGACTGACGGGTCAAAGAGAATCGGATAGCTGCGCTCCGATGAGGAGAGCCACTCTTCGTCGGGGGTATATGTAACGGTGCACGAGTCGCCGTTCTGCTCTGCATTTACATGGATGTCGGTCAGAATTTCATTTGCCGCGTCCTCCATGTACGGAATGCCGATTCTGAAACGCATTTCCCCGTTTTCGTCAAGGAATTCAACGCTTCCGTCGTCCCTTACCTCTGCGGTAAGTCCGGCAGTGTCAAACTCCATGCGAAGGCTGCGAAGGTCGGTGGGAGAATTTATGTAGATATCTTCCTCGATCTTGTTGCGGTAAACGGTATACTCCGCCGAGATCTCGGGAGCATCGGCGAACAGAGCGGAGTAGCCGACCGAACCTGACGCTCCCCGAAGGGCGAAGGTTTCGCTGTCGGAAACCGGTTTCCCGGTTATGCTGTCGCTTATTTTCGCTCTTGCCTGCATGACGGACGAAGAGGAAGCGGCGAGAACGGGCGAGGATGAAACAATCCTGTCACCGTCGCCGGAAAGCGACCATGAGAGACTGAATTCCCGGTTTGAGAGGGAGACAAGCCGTCCCGCTCTCCGACCGGTGGAAAAGGATGCCGCAAAGGTTCCGCAGTCTCCTGTCACAATGCGTGACGACGAAGCTTCTGCGTGAAGGCTGCTGTCGATATCTTCCCACTCACCGTCGGCGTTCCGGTAATGAATCGCCTCGGGATAGGAGACTGCAACAAAGCTGCCGTCGGAAAGAAGATAATGCTTCTCGAACTCGCCGCGTTTTGCGACGTATTCGCAGGAAACCGTTACCTCTTCCGCTGCCGCGCCGCCCGTGTCATATGTTCCCGACGCAAAAGCGTACAGCGGAACCGATGACACCGACAGGATCACGGAAAGAAAGATGCCGATGAATCGTAATTTGTGTTTGTGTCTTGACATTTTGATATTCCTTTCAGTATTTTTTGTCGGAGTTCATGCCCTCCGGTTTCTATTATATCACAACCTTTCCCGCAATGCAACATTTTTTCTCGGCAAAGAAATATTCGTCACACTGCACAATTTTGGGAGATCGTTTTTGTGCAGTGTGACGAATCCGAAGAGATTAAGATTTATCCCACGTCGATCTTTGTTACATACGGTACGGAGTTTTTCAGCTCGTTCGCGAATTTTTTGATCTCACCGGACGATGAAAATGTGAATTCCACATCAAGTGCAACCGCATTGTCGCCGATCTCGCTGATTTTATAGTATTCGGTTACAACCAGCTCACGGCAGTCATATCTGCGTATGGCATCAGTAATATCGTCGAATGTGGTATCGGTCACATTTTCTGAAAACCTGATTTTATACAGGATGTGGGGAAAGCGCTCACAGCCCGCCTTGTCGTATGAAATTCTGATTTTCCTGTCTCCGCGTCTTTCCTCGCTGTCTTTCAGCCTTACCATGCGGGCGTCGGTTTGGTTGTTGAAATCGACCACTTCGGACAGGTACGAACGGACATCCTCTGTCCATGCTTTTGCATCGTATATTTTTGTGAGAAAATCCCGGTATACTCCCGATCCGGCAGCGATGACGGAAAAATTGTTGCTCCTTTCATATTCCGCTCTGATCTCTTCCGGAAGCCGGTCATATGGTGGAAATGACCGGGGAATGCTGTCGCATATTTCAAAGACAACGTTTTCGGTGTCGTCATCGACAGGCGTGTTCCCGACCTTGTCCGGAGGATTGAAGTCAAATCTCCGGTCGGTTCTTACGGTGTCGTGACACCTTATCCATATCGGGCTGATCCTTCTTTTATCTCCGAATATTGCCTCCTTTGTCGGCAGCCACAGATTTCTGATGAACAAGTGAACAACAAAGTATGTGTACAGAATGCCGTCATGTTCTTCCGTCAGCTGAAATGTGTCGTCGGTTCTGTATGTTGTGCTTGCGAGAGTCGCTTTGATGCACGGAACTATTCCGCGTATTTTGTGAATGCCGCGGATTCCGGTTCTCGCTTCGATTTCTCTTGTCAGATAAACGGCAAGAGCGGCGGCAAATCCCGGCCCGAGAGAAAGCGGATAGCCTATCGCGCTGATCTGAAGCCTGTCCGGTTTCGGCAGTGCTTCAATCTCCTTTGTGACTCTGAAAAACTTTGAACTTGACGTATCCATTGAATATGTGGCAAGGGAGCTTTGTGATGTTGGGTCATACAAGGATATTTCGTTTTTGTATTTCTTTGTGAGCTGTCTGGAGTATTGTATCATGTTTTTGACACTGTTCCGGTCATTGTAGATCATGAATCAGCCCCCCTGACTTATCCGACTGTTATAGTCTTGATTCCTTCAATATCGCTGCATACCGCCTTGATCAGTTTCAGGACTGTTTTAGGATGGCACATTCCGAAATCAACGGTGATCTCACAGGTGCAGTCTCCGGTCTTGTCAGCTGAATAATATTCAAGATTACAGCGTTTCAGTGTTTCGTCAAACGCACTGACCGAATCGTAGAGTTCGTCGGCTTTATCATCTGATATTGCATCGTTGAATTCAACAGTGAAAGTTACATCGGGATAGTAACCGTCGTCGGCTGCAAACCTCACCTCGGCATTCTGGCTGCCGCAAGTCTTATTTTCCCGTTTTTTACGCCTTTTCAGCACTTTATCGGCTGCTGCAATATAGGTTTTCAGTTCTGCAAGCCAACTGTTCGGATCGTAAAAACGTTTCCAGAAATCATTACAAACCCAATCGATTCTATGATAACTTTTGCCGAATCTATTTTCTGCAAGAAGTTGAATGCAATCGGGCAAATCGCTTTTCTGCGGAAGACTGTCCGGCAGCTCACTGCATATTTCAAACTTAATGTCTCCGGGCAGAACGTCTTTTTCGGGGTCAACATACTTTGACCGATCAAGTGTCGAACTGCAACGGATCCACAGGTCAACAAATCTCACTTGATATTCAAGGCTGTCGTGACTGTGATTCATGAACATTGTGGAAAGAAAATACAGATAGTTCGTTCCGTTATGGTTTTCCTTATAACAGAACCGGCACTCATCTTTGCTGAATACTATCGAAGTGAAAACTATCAGTTCAATCGGAGGTCTTTTCGACCACGGATCAAGCCTGTTTATGTGCTCATATCCGACCTTTTCTTCGATTTGCTTTTGAATCTGAACAGCACACTGTTCAAGAAATGTCGGACTGCAGTATATCGGATTGTCAACCCTGAATATAGTTATTCTGTCCGGGGTTCCGCGCATTCTTTTATACTTATTATAAGTTGATTCGCTTTTTTCAAAACAGAAATACCATATTATCTGCGGGTCGAATTCCTGTATTCTGCCACGGTATTTCTTGGCGTACTGTTTCTGGAATTCAAACAGTTCTCTTATGGATTTACTACCGATTTGAGTGATCCGTTCAGACAGTTCATTGTTCTTATCATCCATCATGACACACTCCCCATATTATAACTTTCTTGCATTTACTTTTTGAATTGAAATACCGCTCTGCCTGCTGTTGCCGAACTGTCAGAAAGCGAACTCCCGCTTTTTGATTTTAGGGTATTTTTTGTACATCGCCTGACGGTTGAGCGCGATCTTTGCGTTTATATATTCGGCAAAAGTGCCGTTATCGAGGCAGGCGAGTTCCTCCTGACGCATCTTTAAGCTCTCGGATCCTAAAGACAGCTGTTCGATCTGACAGTTAAGCATCCTTTTCGCAAGCTCTGTATTGCCGAGAAGCGCCTGAACTATTGTGGCATCGCCTTGTCACGGTAATTTCTTTCCGGCCGTGCAATAAGGGCGTCCGCCATTAGCCCAAGGTCGGAAAAACTCCGGTAATCAATTATCCGATTGATCGCCACCTCAAGAGTTTTTGCGATCTGATAATTCCTGCGGGGATCATCAAACATGATAAGACCGCCGTGTACCTTTGTTTCCGGTATCCATATTCTCAGATCAGGTTCAAAGTAGCAGAATTCAACCTGACAGACACTCCATAGGAAGGTCATCGCCACATTGAGATAACATCCCGCTCCGTACCACGGTTGAAGCTCAATAAGCGAGAAGAAATAGCCGTGATCCTCCGCCCAGAGCCGGTTTGATTTATTGGGCGCCATGCCGATGTCCGGCAGAACCGACTTCATATATTTTTTTACGTCGTCGTAGTTTGTGATATTTGCATTTTTGATTGTCATTTGTCTGTTGCAGCAATCGCTTTGATCTGACACCTGCCCGACTGTCGATGAACAGCAACCGGTGTCGGTATTCCTTTCGGGATTTTTGCGGGAGTTCATATCCTCTGCTGTTATTATAACACATTCCCTTCCGTAATGCAATGCTTTTCCTCTGTGAAAAAATATTCGTCACTCTGTACAAATTCTGGAGACGTTTTTTGTGCACAGTGACGAAAAATAATTTTTGTGGAGAAAAATTCCGCAAGCCTCTTTACATTCGGGCTGGGGATGTGTATAATATAAACTATAAACAGGA
>CAKSOR010000223.1 GCA_934477985.1 uncultured Eubacteriales bacterium | reverse complement strand
GCCCGTTCAGGGTTCAGTTAATCGGCGGAATCATCCTCCACCAGGGGCGGATAGCCGAGATGAAGACCGGTGAGGGCAAGACCCTTGTCGCGACTCTGCCAGCCTACCTGAACGCCCTGACCGGCGAGGGAGTGCACGTCGTCACGGTCAACGATTACCTCGCCCGCCGCGACAGCGAGGAGATGGGCAAGGTCTACGGCTTCCTTGGTCTCACGACCGGACTTGTCGTCCACGACCAGTCGAAGGAGGCAAAACAGCGCGCCTACAACGCCGACATCACCTACGGCACGAACAACGAGTTTGGCTTTGACTACCTTCGCGACAACATGGTGCTCTACAAGGAGCAGTTGGTCCAGCGCGGACACGCCTTCGCGATTGTCGACGAGGTTGACTCCATTCTTATAGATGAAGCGAGAACTCCGCTGATTATCTCGGGTGTCGGCGAGAAATCGACCGACCTCTACGACCGCGCCGACAAATTTGTCCGGACACTGAAGAAATTCGTCATCAAGGAGCTCGACTCAAAGGAGCTCAACGAGGACATCGACGCCGACTACATCGTCGACGAGAAGGCGAAGAACGTCACGCTCACCCCGAGCGGAGTCAAGAAAGCCGAGGAGTATTTCGGGCTCGAGAACCTCTCCGACCCGGCTAACTCGACAATCTCCCACCACATAAATAAAGCTATTCAGGCGCACGGCTCGATGCACCGCGACATAAACTACATCGTCAAGGACGGCGAGGTGCTGATTGTCGACGAGTTCACCGGACGAGTCATGCCGGGACGCCGCTACTCAGACGGTCTTCACCAGGCAATCGAGGCAAAGGAGCATGTCAACATCCAGAAGGAGACCAAGACTCAGGCGACGATAACCTTCCAGAACTTCTTCCGGCTCTACAAGAAGCTGTCGGGCATGACCGGAACGGCTCTGACCGAGGAGAACGAGTTCCGCGAAATCTACTCGCTCGATGTGGTTGAGATTCCGACGAACAAGCCGATGATACGCAAAGACCTCAGCGACGTTGTCTACAAGACGATGAACGGCAAGTACAACGCGATAATCGAGCAGATAAAGACCTGCCACGAGAAGGGACAGCCTGTGCTTGTCGGTACGGTGTCAATCGAGAAGTCCGAGGAGCTCTCAAGGAAGCTGAAGCTGACCGGAATCCCGCACACGGTGCTCAACGCGAAGTACCACGAGAAGGAAGCCGAGATAGTCGCTCAGGCGGGCAAGTTCGGAGCTGTCACAATCTCGACAAATATGGCAGGACGCGGAACAGACATCATGCTCGGAGGCAACGCGGAGTTCTTAGCGAAGAACGACCTGCGCAAGGCGGGTTACGAGGAGGCTGTGATAGCCCTCGCGACCGGAGCGTCAAGCGACGTTGACGAAACAGTTCTGAAGGCGCGTGAGGAGTACAAGGCGGCGCTTGCGAAGCACAAAGAGGAGATAGCGCCCGAAGCTGAGCGGGTGAAGTCGGTCGGAGGACTCTTCATCCTTGGCACAGAGCGTCACGAGAGCCGGAGAATAGACAATCAGCTGCGCGGACGTTCAGGACGGCAGGGCGACCCCGGCGAGTCGAGATTCTTCCTGTCGCTTGAGGACGACCTGATGCGCCTCTTTGGCAGTGAGCGCGTGATGGGCGCGGTAGAGAAGTTAGGACTCGAGGAAGACCAGCCGATTGACGCCGCAATCCTGTCGAACGCCATCGAGGGAGCACAGAAGCGGCTCGAAGACCAGAACTTCCAGCGCAGAAAGAACGTCCTCAGCTACGACGACGTCATGAACCAGCAGAGAATCATCATCTACAAGCAGCGCCGTGAGGTCATCGACGGAGCGGACATCAGCGCGACGGTACACAAGATGGTTGACGAGACAATCGAAGACACAATCGACCGCCTGACGGTCTCAGACATTCCGTCCGAGTGGAACATCGACGGAATCCGGAACTACTTCTTCGGTTTACTCTGCGGCGCGGAGGATTTCAAGTACACCGAGGACGAGCTGAAGAACCTGAAGCGTGACGACCTGAAGAAGCTGCTCCACGACCGCGCGAACGCGCTTTACGAGTCGAAGGAGAAGCTGTTCGGCGACCAGATGCGGGAGATTGAGAGAGTAGTGCTGCTGCGTGCGGTTGACACGAACTGGATGAACCACATCGACGCTATGGACGACCTTCGCGGCTCAATCGGACTCCAGGCATACGCACAGCGCAACCCGATAAACGAGTACCGTCTGACCGGCGCTGACATGTTCGACGACATGGTGGCGCAGATCCGCGAGGACACGATGCGCATGATTCTCTCGGTCATGCCGCGCCAGCAGGAAATAAAACGCGAAGCAGTTGCGAAAGCAACCCGCGAGGGCTTCGCCGGAGGCGAGTCTCAGCCAATCCGTTCCGGCTCATCCTCCCAGAGCGGCATAGTCAGTCCCGACGGCAAAACCGTCAAAAAGGTAGGACGCAACGACCCCTGCCCCTGCGGCAGCGGCAAAAAGTACAAAAAATGCTGCGGGAGAAATGGCTCGGAGGAATGAGGAACGTTGTCATGGGGCAGAAGACCCCTTTTAAGGAAAGGGGTCTCCCGCCCCCCGACACCCCCCACTCTCCCCCAAACCTTTTCAAACACACCATATTATATACTCTATCGTTAGCTATCGCGAATGGTGGAGCTTTGGGGGGGGCGTCGGGTTTTCGCTCCTCTGCTTGGTTCAGCCTTACCGAATCGCTTGCTTAATGTACCAGTTCACAGCGCTATGGCTGAAGTTCAGCTTTACTGAACTGTTTGGCACAAGTTAGTTTGTGACTGGCAGCTGTTATTCTCTGTTTAAACCATTTTAACTCATTTTGTAAAACAACAATTCACGCTATCCGCCTTATATTTACGAGGAATCTCATGGGCTTCGGTCTGCTTTTTATCGGCTACTTCTTCATGCTGAGTCTCCCGGTCGGGGGAATCGATTTACTTCCCGACTTCATCGGCTGTCTCATCATGCTCGCGGGACTGAAAACTCTCGTCTCGCACTGTCCCGGAAACCGGGGCTTTCAGTACGCCGGATTCACGCTTTATCCGCTCACCGTGCTTTCAATCGCCATACTCGGCTGTCAGCTCGCCGCGTCGTCGGGCATGCTCACGGACTCGCTCAGGGCATACCTTTACGTTCCGCTGACCGTCGTCTACACGATAGCTGTCGGCGTATTCCACGCGCTGTTATTTTCGGGGGTATACACCCTCTCCCGCGAGGTCGGGCTTCCGAAGCTCTCGAACCGCGCCCGGCGCATGCTCGTTCTGACGGCGCTCTATTACATCTGCGAGCTTTCAGCGGCGCTCGGAATCACCAACCTCATCGCAGACGGCGCGCAAAGTCCGGACGTTGTGCTGTCGTACATAAACCTTGTGATCTACGTGATGGGCAGTCTGTGGCTGATACTCTCGTGGGCGCTGATCCTCACCTGTTACATGCGAATCTGTCTTGAGGGCGACGAGGACATGCCCTACCGCGACAACGTTCACGACCGGATTGTGAGCTGTCTGAAGAAGAAAAAGAAGAAATGAGGGAAAACAAATGACCGCGGCAAAGAACGCGAAACCAACGGCAGGGAAAACACCTGCCAGTACTATGGGAATCGGCTGGCTCATCGCCGCTGTGATATTCCTGTTCAACCCATGCGTCAACATAATCGACGTGCTTCCCGACTTTTTCGGAGTCGTCTTTCTGATAAACGGACTGCGCAAATGGGGCGATCTCTGTCCCGGCATATCCGACGCGATACAGGGGCTTGAGAAGCTCAGGTGGTTCATGCTGTTAAAGCTCGCCTGCATGGTGCTTGTCCCGATGGTCGACGACACTTTTGTGCTTGTGATGACGCTTGGCTTTACAATAGTCGAGATGATTTACCTGTACCCGGCGATCGGTCGGATATTCGATGGCTTTGAGTACTTCGCGACACGCTTTGGCGGACGCGCGGTCTACAAAAACTACAAGAACGTCTCGGCGCTGACCCACATCTTCTGCGTCTCGAAGGCGATACTGACGGTGCTTCCCGAGTTCTGCTCGCTCTCGGACTACGAGTACGACGGCTACGTGACGTCGGGCGTGCAGATTGACATCGCGCACTACAAATACGCGCTGCTCTTCATCGGGCTGTTCTTGGTGGGGCTCATCGGGCTGATGTGGCTCATAAACGTAATCCCGTACATAAAGCGGATCGGCGCCGAGACCGACTTCATGCAGCGCGTCGCCGACCAGTACGAGACCGAGATAGCCTCAAACCACGGGCTGATGCTGACCCGCCGCTTAAAGACCGTGTTCGCGTTCTTCACCGCCGGAATAGTTTTCACGATGAACGTCTGGATTGACGAGTTCAACATCATCCCTGGCTTTGTCGGAGCGGCGTTCCTGTTTGTCGGCTGTGTCATGCTGTCGAAGGTGTCGTCGACCGTGAAGTTCGCGAAAATCTCGTCGCTCGTGTATCTGATCTGCTCGACAATTTCCTACGGACTGTCGGTGGTTTTCGCGGCGAACTTCGCGCTGAAGGACGTCTTCTACCGCTTCGAGGCAAACGACCTCTACAACATAACGAGAGTCGGCGTGATTCTCGGGTACGCGTCGCAGTTCGCGGCAATATTCTTCATAATCAGAGAGCTCCGGAATATCATAAGTGTCTGCCTCGCGCCCGACGAGGGTATGCGCGACAAGCGGCTCGTCAACATCTACAGAAACGGTCAGAAGGAGCTCGACCGCAAATTCATCATATCGCTCGTCCTCTACATAGTCAGCTTCGGTCTGAACCTGGCGCTCGCGCTCTTCAGAGCCGAGATAGTCTCGGCGCTCTCGGAGTTCTGGTGGATTCCGCTGATCGCCACGGTCATCTGGGTACTCTATCAGAAGGTCAGCACCGACTCGCTCTATGACCAGGTCGAGTACAAATATATGTAAATCCGAAAGGAACAATCACATGAAAGAAATCATTCAGGCACTCGAAAACCCCACCTCCGAGTACCGCGGACATCCGTTCTGGTCGTGGAACGACAAGCTCGACCCTGAAATGCTCCGCTGGCAGATAAGAGAGATGAAGCGCGTCGGACTCGGCGGATACTTCATGCACGCCCGCGGCGGACTCATCACCGAATACCTCTCCGACGACTGGTTCAACTGCATCAAAACCTGCGTTG
>CAKSOR010000222.1 GCA_934477985.1 uncultured Eubacteriales bacterium | reverse complement strand
GCTATGGGCTGATGTACGTCAACAACGCCTCGGCGGAACCCTATTTCGCGTCGACTTGCACATATCTCTATCAGATTAGGAACGGCGAGCCGGAGTTCACCGGAGACTCTGAAAAGGCGCACGACGTATTTGAGATGATGAACAAAATCCTCTCGGACAACACGGTCGCCTACGACTGGAACAACATAAAGCAGAATATCTCCGCGAAGATCGCCGAGATGATCGGCAACAAGCAGGTGCTGTTCCAGAACATGGTGCTGTCGTTCGTCAGACGGAATTACCGCGACATAGAGCTTGATTTCGGACTCCTGCCGCTCCCGAAATACGACGAGAAACAGGAGAATTACTCGACGATGATCAACCTCTCGACACCATTCATCTTTGTTCCGGCGTCGGTCACCGAGCCTGACAAGGTCGGATTCGCGCTTGAGGCGTTAGCCGAGGCTTCGGGCAACATCACCGACACCTATTATTCGGTCTGCATGGAGAGCAAATACACCCGCGACGCCGAGTCGTATGAGATGATTGAGCTCGCGTGCGAGAATATAGTCTATGACCCCGGATTCGTCTACAACTGGGGAAGGCTCGGCTCGACGATAAAGACCGCGATAATGACCGGTAACAGCAATTACGCCTCACTCATCGCCCAGAACGCCACGGCTTCAAAGACGGCGATGGAAGATTTTATGAAGGAGCTGAACTGATGCCAAAGCTTACCATCACCAAACCCGCCTACGCCCCGGTTTTCGCCGGGCTGGGCTTTCACGACAGCGAGGCGGGCATGTACCGCCTCATCCCCGAAAAGAGCTTCAGCGAGAGGATAGCCAAGTGCTACCGGGAGATTTCGCCCGGCTTCATGCGCTGCTTCTTCGGGTTTTCCGACCAGACGAAGGAGGTCATGGACGACTTCGCCGACTGCTATGAGCGGATGCAGAAAATCACCGACACCCCGATCTACATGACCCCCGGGCGCGGCAAAATGCACAGCTCGGACGCCGACATGAAGCTCTACGCCGAGGACGTCGCCACGCGGCTCGAATACATGGTGAAGGAGCGGGATGTCAGACATATCGCCTATTACTGCTTCTCAAACGAGCTCTCGCAGCTGACGAACGGTGCGCTGCGGAAGGATCTTCCGCTCTTCAAGCGCTATCACGAGCTTTTGTACGACGCTTTCCAGCGGCACGGGCTGAACATCGGTCTGCTCGCGACCGACGCATCGATGGACTGGAGCTCGATTGACTGGGCTATGGCGAACATGAACCCGATCACGAAGGACTACTGCGGGCACTGGTACGAGCACGGCGACGCCTATGACACCGGATTCTACCAGAGCTTCTGCGAGCGCTGCCGCGAGTACACGCTGAAAGCCGCGGCTAAGGAAAAGCATTTCATCCTCGGCGAGGTCGGGATCTCTGGCGCGAACACCGCGAAGGTCGGCGCGTCGGTGCGCGACGCCTGTACTTATTTCGACTCTGGCGACTACAAAGGGCTGTCGCTTATGACGGCTGAAATGATCGCGGCTGCGATAAACGCCGGAGTCTTCGCGATAATGAGCTGGACATTCTGCGACTATCCCGACCCGATGAACGGTCCGACCTTTGCCGACGAGTACTCGAGGAACTACACGAAGTACGAGCCCTTCCTCGGCGGCGGCGTGAACATCCGCTACAACAAGTGGGGAATGCTGAAATGGGAGGACGACGACACCTTCACAGCCCGCCCGCACTATTTCGCGCTCGGAAATATCTTCAGGTATATGAAGCGCAACTCGAAGATAATGGAGGTCGTCTCGGATGACGAGCTTGTCCGCGCCTGCGCCGTGATGACTCGTAAAGGCAGACTTTCGGTGCTGGTGATCAATCGTTCGACCGATGAGAAGCGTTTGGAGCTTGAGCTGCCGAAGAGGTCGGATTTCCGCGTGTATCTGACCGACACGAACAACATAAAGACGAACGAGTTCGCCGACCTGCCGCGCTATGACTTCATGCTCGGAGATTCGCTCATGATGCCGCCGGAGTCAATCGCCGTGATAACCGACGATTTCGACCCGGAGGAGCGGCATGTCGAAGCAGAGCTCATCGAGGGCGACACGCTCAGCTGGAAGCCGGTCACAGACCCGCGGCACTCTTACTACCGTATCTACGACGGCGAGAGGCAGATAGGTTCGACGGTCGCCGAGCGCTTTGACGCCCGCGGCGGAAATTACAGAGTTGTCTCGGTTGACCGGGATGGAGAGGAGTAAAATGATAGACACACGCAGTAAAACAATACTTCTGATGCGCGACGATTACCCCGGCTGCGAAGCCGCGGAGTGCGATTTCATAAGAGAGACGCTTGAGGGACACGGGTATATCGTCCGCGAGATAACCGTGAGCGAATTTCTGAGCATGCCCTGCATGATCGGCTTCAAGAGCTTTCTTTTGGTGATTCCGGGGGCGCGGAGTCTGCCGGTATCGACGATGGAAAAGCTGCGGGAATTCATTGAGTCGGCGGGCTCGGCGCTCTTTATCGGCGGACCGCTCTACTATGATCTTGTCGTGCGCGAGGACGGTAAATTCGTGAAAAAGCCGCTTGAGAACGAGCTCGACGCCGCGATGCCGATCGACGGGCACTACATCAGAGAGGGAATCTGCCCCTCTTACAAGACATATGACGCGAAGCGGGTCACGACTCTGAAGCCTTCGCCGGGACAGGATATTTTCGGCGGCGGACTGAAAATACCGGCTGAATTCCCGGACGGAATAAACGTCACAATCCCCTGCGAGACCGGAAGCCATTTCTGGCGCTCGTCGAACAGATGCCGCTTCATCCCGCTTGCCGAGTGCTTTTCAAACCAGGAGACAGACCCGGTAAAGCGCGGTCTTCGCGGCGGTCGGCGCGGCGCGTTCGCGTTCATTGAGCTTGAGCGGACGAACGGAATCGGCTATCAGGGAAAATTCGACTACGGAATCGTCGAGAACACGGCGGTCGGTTCGGCGGTCGCTATGATCGGCGCTCGCTGCGGACTTGAGAAGCTGGACGGCGCGGATGAGCTCCTCTGTAATATCGCCGACAAGCTGCTCGACGGGCTTTACCTGATGAACGGCGGCGCGGACGGAATCCGCTACCGTGAGGGTGAGAGTGTGAATCTCGGCGCGGAGATAATGAACACCTCACGGAGCTTCCGTGAAGTGACTTTGCGGATAACCGCCGGCGGGAAGGCTTTCGAGCGTGGGCTGCTTCTCTCGCCGCGGTCGATGAAAACGGTCGATCTCACTGAGGTTGAACCTTTTGACGGCGAGGTTGTCTGTGAGCTCATCGAGTCGGGAAGAATCGCCGACAGGATAGCTTCGTCGGTCTCGATCGAAGTTCCGGCTGAAGTCACCGACCCGGCGGAGTTCGTGAAGGCAAGCGGCGACCATTTCGAGCTTGACGGCAGGCGCTGGTATATGGCGGGAATTAACTACTGGAGCACCTACAGCCCGGCGCGCGAGAAGAGCGATTACTGGCGCGGGATGTTCGAGCTCTCGAATTACAATCCCGAAACGGTTGAGGGTGACCTCGCGTATGCCGCCGAGCTCGGACTGAACTGCCTCCTGACCAGGGTAGACTTCACCGATCTCGATCTCGCTCTGCACGGACTGCGCGATTTTCTGTGGCGCTGTGAAAGGCACGGACTGAGAGTCTGGCTTGCTTTCAGGGGATATTGCAGCCGGTACTACGACAAACGCGCGGTTGAGCGGCTGTTTGAGCTCGTTCACATAAAGAACAATCCAACCGTTATGGCGCTCGACCTCGAGTGGGAGTCAGCTGGCGACATGCGTAACTCTTTAATCCGCGACGACTTCTCGGACGAGTGGGAGAGCTGGCTTATCAAAACCTATGGAAGCCTTGGAAAGGCTGAGGAAAAACTCGGAAAGCTCGCAAAGAACCGCTTCGGATACGCCGGATTTCCGACCGGACGGACACTGGAGACGGCTAAGGCAATGCGGCATTTCACCGCCGACTCGATCGACGCGGCGTGGGAGAAGCTGACGCCGCACCTGCGGAGTCTCATCCCGAATCAGCTGCTGACCTTCCGCACCGGAAGCGCCTGCCCGGATACGCGCTCGCAGGCCGGTAGGTTCATCGATTTTTCTGCGCTCGAGACATATGATCTCCCATGCTTCGGCGACCTGTCCGATCCCGAGAACGCGAAGAAATCCGCGGCGCGGATTGTCTGCCTCACAAAGGCAGAACAGTTTGAAAACGGCGGCAAGCCGGTCGTATGGGCTGAATACGGACGCTCGGTCTGCGGAACGAAGTGGGCGAAGAAGCTACTTTACGACCACGACAGCCAGTGCTATCTTGAAAGCGAGCTCGAGGCGCAGAAGCTCTACAACGGAACGATGGAGTCGGCGATGTCCGGGGCGAATATCGCGGGGAGCGCGCCTTGGTGGTGGTGCGGAGGATTCAGATTCACCGAGATGGCGGATTTCGGCTACCTGACGCCGGACGGACTTATGAACGAGAGCGGACGGAGCTACATAGAGTTCTGCGAGCGGATGAAAGCACACACCGACACGCGTCCGGTCGAGGTCGTGCGCGGCAATGTAGACGAATATCCATCAAAGGACGCGTTCATCAGGGAGATCTGCGTCCCGGCGGCGATAAAGGCGAGTGAAGACGGCAGGCAGATCGCCGTTGAGACTGAGTACGAGGAGATATGACATGAAAGAGATATTGCTTATCGGTGACTCCATACGGATGTTCTGCCAGAAGAGAATAACCGAGCTGCTCGGCGAGGATTTCCATGTCAGCGCGCCGGGCGAGAACTGTCGTTTCGCGGCTTACACGCGCAATTCGCTGAGATTCTGGCTTGAGGCTTTCCCGAAGCCCGAGATAATTCACTGGAACAACGGTCTCTGGGATATCGCAAGATTATACGGAGAGGACGAGTGTTTTACGCCGCTTGACGAGTATATAAACAATCTGAGAAGGACATTGCCGATACTGAAAGCGACCGGCGCGAAGATAATTTTCGCGACGACGACGCCGACCGACCCTCGCCGCGAAAAGCCGTTGCCGGGCATTCCGTCCTGCCACCTGAACTCTGACATTGAGCGCTACAACAGCGCGGCGGTCGGGCTGATGAAGGAGAACGGCGTTATGATAAACGACCTCTACAGCGTCGTCTCGCCGCACATCGCGGAGTATATCTCAG
>CAKSOR010000221.1 GCA_934477985.1 uncultured Eubacteriales bacterium | reverse complement strand
CCGGTACACATCCTAGTGATACCGAAGACTCACATTCCGTCGGTTGACGGCGTGACTCCCGATAACAGCGCGGTCGTGGCGCACATCTTTGAGACGATACCGAAAATTGCCGCTGAAGCCGGACTCAAGAACGGCTACCGCGTCATCACGAACTGCGGCGACGACGCCTGCCAGAGCGTAAAGCACCTGCATTTCCACATCATGGGCGGCAGAAAGCTTCCCGAGAACATGGGCTAATGCTACCATTTTGGTGTACTTTCGAAATTTTCGTGTAAAATTCGTTAAATAATCTCTCAGGTAGTTGACAAGCGTCGGAAAATGGGGTATAATATAACTACTGAAAATAAAAGGAGATAATTGAAATGAAAGTTACAAAGGATTCAATAATCGGAGAGGTTCTCGATTTTGACCGCGAGACCGCACAGTTCTTCTTCGAGATCGGTATGCACTGTCTCGGATGCCCTTCCGCACGCGGCGAGAGCATCGAGATGGCTTGCGAAGTTCACGGAACCGACGCGGACGAGCTCGTGAAAAAGATCAACGACTTCCTCGAAGCAAAAGCATAAGTAACGCAAATTCGTCGCGCACGCAGTTTTTTCGCGTGAGCGGCGATTTGTTATGACGACATGACAGAAATAAAATTAAGCGCCCGGCTCGGGGCGGCGGCTGAAATGTGCGGCGGCGGAAGCGTCGCTGACATCGGCACGGATCACGCGTTTCTGCCGATAAAATTGGTGCTCGACGGACACGAGCGCGCGGCGGCGTGCGACATCCGCGAAGGTCCGTGCGAAAACGCGCGCAAAAACATAGAAAAATTCAGACTTTCCGCCGAAATCAGCGTCTTCTGCCGACCCGGACTCGATGGTATCGCGGATTTCGCGCCAGACAACATCTTCATCTGTGGGATGGGCGGCGAGATGATCGCTTCGATTCTCGCGGCGTCGGATTATCCGCAAAGCTCGCGGTGCAGGCTGATCTTGCAGCCGCAGTCGATGCAGGATGTTCTGCGCAGCTATCTCGCGCAGAACGGATTTTCTATAGATGAAGAACGTGTTGTTTTCGACGCCGGGAAGTACTATCAGCTGATCTCGGCGCGTTACGACGGCTTGAAGCGCGAATTTTCCGGCGCGGAGCTCCGGCTCGGAAAGCTGAATCTCGAACGCGCGGCGGAATCTCTCTCTGAGACCGACCGCGGCTGGCTCGAGTTCGTGCTGAATGCCGCGAAAAAACGCTCAGACGGGCGAAAAAACGCGATTTCTCTTGTCGACGATCCGGTCGACAGCGAAATTATTGACATTATAAATGATTTATTGGTGAGAAAAAATGCCGACAATTGACGAACTATACCGTTTTCTTAATGAAAAATTCCCGGAAAGTCTCCGCTGTGACTGGGACAACGACGGTCTGATGGTCGCTGCTGAGCCGGATCGCGAGGTCTACCGTGTGCTCTGCTCGCTCGACGTGACCGATGAGTGCGTCGACTACGCGATTGGGAACAAATTCGACGTGATCGTCTCGCACCACCCGATGATTTTCAAGCCGCTCAAAGGCGTGAATTATCTCGATCCGGTCGCGCGCAAGACAATTAAACTGTTAAAAAACAACATTTCGGTGATGTCCTTCCACTCTAGACTCGACGCGGCGGCGGGCGGCGTAAACGATCTCTTCGCTAAGCTGCTCGGACTTACTGACGTGACGCCGTTCGGAGTCGACGGAGAACTCGTCGGGCGGGTCGGAAATCTGCCTGAGCCGATCGAATGCACCGCGTTCGCGTCGCAGGTCAAGAAGCTGCTCGGCGCTGAGCGGGTGCTTTACGCGCTCGGCGGTGGCGATGTCAAGCGTGTCGCGCTCTGCGGCGGGGACGGGAAGGATTTCGTCAAAGCCGCGAAGCTCGCGGGCGCGGATTCGTATGTCACCGGTCAGCTCTCGTACAATATCATGGAGGAATCCGACTATTTCGGATTGAACATGTTTGAGGCGGGACATTTCTTCACCGAGGATTTTGTCAGCGCGTACCTCGCGCACCTGATTCTCGGGCACTTCACGCAGGTGCAGACCGATTATTTCAACTCGAACCGAATCAAAGCCGTTTAAAAGGAGAATTATTATGCCTTACATCAAATTATCGACCAGCGTCAGCCTCGACGAAAAGCTCGAGGAAGCGCTGAAATCCGCGCTTGGAAAAGCCATCACCGACATCCCGGGCAAGACCGAGAGCTGGCTGATGGTCGAGCTTGAGGGCGACCGCAAGCTCTGGCTCGGCGGAAAGAAGCGTCCGCTCGCGATGATCGACGTGAAGATCTTCGGCAAAGCTGAGCCGGAGGATTTCAACGCGATGACCGGAACTCTCTGCGACGTATGTCAGCGCGTGCTCGGAATCAAGCCCGACGGAGTCTACGTGACCTACGCCGAGGTTCAAAACTGGGGCTGGAACGGGGAAAACTTCTGATGATAACCATCGAACAGGTCAAATCCAGCGAAGCGATACACACCTACATCGAGAAAGAGGACGAGTCGCTGAAGGCACTCGGCTTTACCGAACACAGCTTTCCGCACGTCGGAAAGGTCTCGAAGACGGCTAAGGAGATTCTTCTGACACTCGGCTACAGCGAGCGCGAGGCTGAACTCGCCGAGATCGCCGGTTATCTGCACGATATCGGCAACATAGTCAACCGGACCGACCATGCGCAGTCTGGCGCGATAATGGCGTTCCGGATTCTCGACAACATGGGCGCCGACCCCGCCGACATAGCGACGATAATCACGGCGATCGGCAACCACGACGAGAGCACCGCGGTGGCGGTCAACCCGATAACCTCGGCGCTGATCCTCGCCGATAAGACCGATGTCCGCGCGTCACGTGTCCGCAACAACGACATCGCGACCTTCGATATCCACGACCGCGTCAATTATTCGGTCAAGCGCGCCGACCTCGAGATCGACCGCGAAAAGCGCGAGATCGAATTAAAGCTCCAGATCGACACCGATTTCTGCTCGGTCATGGACTACTTTGAGATTTTTTTGAACCGCATGATCCTCTGCCGGAAAGCGGCTGAGCGGCTTGGGCTGAGATTCAGACTGAGCGTCAACGGACAGATTTTACTTTAATTAGGAGATAAAATGAGCAACGTACAGGATATTTTCGGCAGCATGGTCTTCAACGAGGTCGTGATGCGCCAGAAGCTCCCGAAGGAGGCCTATAAAGCGCTTCGCCGGACGATAGACGACGGCGAGGAGCTCGACATTTCGGTCGCGAATGTCGTCGCGAACGCGATGAAGGACTGGGCGCTCGAAAAGGGCGCGACGCACTATACGCATTGGTTTCAGCCTATGACCGGCATCACCGCCGAAAAGCACGACAGCTTTATCACCCCTATCGGCGGCGGAGCGGTCATCATGGAATTCTCGGGCAAGGAGCTCATCAAGGGTGAGCCAGACGCGTCTTCGTTCCCGTCCGGCGGACTTCGCGCTACATTTGAGGCGCGCGGCTACACGGCTTGGGACCCGACCTCATACGCTTTCATTAAAGACGACACGCTTTGCATTCCGACGGCGTTCTGCTCCTACGGCGGCGAAGCGCTCGACAAAAAGACTCCGCTGCTTCGTTCGATGGAGGCGGTCAGCAAGCAGGCATGTCGGGTTCTCAGGCTCTTCGGAAATCCGACGTCGAAAGTCATCTCGACTGTCGGACCCGAACAGGAGTATTTTCTCGTCGACAAGGCGCTCTATGAGAAGCGCCCCGACCTGGTCTTCACCGGGCGTACGCTGTTCGGCGCGAAGCCTCCGAAGGGGCAGGAGCTCGACGATCACTATTTCGGTACACTGAAGCCGCGCGTAAAGGCGTTCATGAAGGAGCTCAACGACGAGCTCTGGAAGCTCGGTGTCCTCGCGAAGACCGAGCACAACGAAGCTGCTCCGGCTCAGCATGAGCTAGCGCCGATATTCACGACCACCAATATCGCGGTTGACCACAATCAGCTGACGATGGAGATCATGAAGAAGGTCGCGGCGCGGCACGGACTCGTATGTCTCCTGCATGAAAAGCCGTTCGCAGGCGTCAACGGAAGCGGAAAGCACAACAACTGGTCGCTCTCGACAAAGGAGGGCGTGAATCTCTTAGAGCCGGGCGAGACCCCGCGCGAGAACGCGCAGTTCCTGACCTTCTTAGCGGCGGTTATCGCGGCGGTCGACGAGTATCAGGATCTTCTGAGAATCTCGGTAGCGAGCGCCGGAAACGATCACCGTCTTGGCGGATTCGAGGCGCCGCCCGCGATAATGTCGATGTTCCTTGGCGACGACCTCACCGAGATACTCGCGTCGGTCGTCTACGAGACCGATTACGATCAGCAGAAGCGCGCTGTCATGGAGATCGGCGTCGACGTCCTGCCGAAGTTCCCGAAGGACACGACCGACCGCAACCGCACGTCGCCCTTCGCGTTCACTGGCAACAAATTCGAGTTCAGATCGCTCGGCTCGTCGAATTCAGTCTCCGGACCGAACATAACGCTCAATACAATCGTCGCCGAGGAGCTCTCAAAGATCGCCGATTCGCTCGAGATAAAGCTTAACGAGGGCGAGGACTGGTCGAAGGCGGTCGGAGAGGTCATCCGCGAGACGATCAACGCACACAAGCGGATAATTTACAACGGCAACAACTACTCGAAGGAGTGGGTCGCCGAG
Organism: uncultured Eubacteriales bacterium; assembly: GCA_934477985.1. GTDB lineage: Bacteria > Bacillota > Clostridia > Oscillospirales > CAG-272 > Flemingiibacterium. The sequence goes on along the minus strand of CAKSOR010000221.1, from coordinate 508 downwards.
GCGAAGACCCGAGGTCTTATGAATCTCCGCACGACGCCCGACGCGCTCCCGCACTTTGTCGCGAAGAAAAATATCGACCTCTACACGAAGCACCATGTTTTCACCGAGACCGAAATGCGCTCGCGCAACGAAATTCACTACGAGAGCTACTGCAAGGTCGAGATGATCGAGGCGCGGACGATGGTCGACATGATAAGCAAGGACATTCTGCCGTCGGTCATCGGCTTCAAGCGCGAGCTTGTCGGGGCGGCGCTGGCGTCGAAGGAGCTCGGAATCGGAGCTGACGTCGAGATTGACAAGGCGAACGAGGTGAACGCCGGACTTTCAAAGCTCAGCGCGGCACACAAGGAGCTGATGGCGGCGGTTTCCGACGCGAAGAATGTTCAGGGCTGGGAGAACCGCTCGTTCTACATCCGCGACACGCTGATCCCGGCGATGGACAAGGCGCGCGCGTCGGTCGATGAACTCGAAGTGATTGTCGGCAGGGAGCACTGGTGCTATCCTACAT
>CAKSOR010000220.1 GCA_934477985.1 uncultured Eubacteriales bacterium | reverse complement strand
GGGTGACACGACAACGCCACGAGCTTCTACCTCAACTGGGTCATTTCAACCCACACCCTCCTCGCGGAGGGTGACGTTTGTCGAAAAAGTACAAAAAACCGAACCAATTATTTCAACCCACACCCTCCTCGCGGAGGGTGACAGCAAATCCGCACAAACCTCATGCGAACCTGCTCCAAATAAACGACAGTCTTCCCAAATCCCGCCGTGTCCGTCACGGATTTCTCGATCAATCCGGCCAGATACGCCAAGGATTCACATTTTTCCACGCGCGAACCTCACGGGGATTTCATGTTCGCTTATGGTTCGCGCGACTGCCGCTGTAAACATCAATCGGTTATTCCCGGCAGATGATCTCCACACCCTCCGGTCTTCCGGCTTCGTTTATCTCAACCTCATAGTCCTCATAGCTTCTGGCGATTCCGACTCCGTCGCGGCGTCTTATCCTCACGAGGTCGAGCGTCTTGTGCGACGGCGCGTTGCCCAGCTCACTTTCGTGCCTGAAGATTATCAGCTTACGAACCGCCATCTTCCCTCTCGCCGCGCTGTGATCGTTCTCGAACATATTGATGATCGCTGTCCAGAGAAGCTCAAGATCATCCTCACTGAAACCCGTCACCTTTCTTGCGAGGTTCGCCGAGATGAATCCGTCTGCGCGGTAGAGCGCGTAAGGCACGATGTGCTTTCTGCCCATCTCGGTCTCTTTGCTCGCGAAATCCTCTTCTCTCGTTATTGCCACGCGCGTTATCGAAACCTCCTGACGCACGATCGGATCAATACTCCGCGCGAATCCGATCTGAACCGGTCCGCGAACCTGTCCACAGTTCAGTTTGTCCTTGACAAACGTTGTCATCACCGCCCCGAAGGTACGGACATCATAGAAGTTTTTGCACATGAATTCGCGCAGTTTGTTGTCTATCTCGGGATCCTTCTTCTCGAGCTTCTTGCCCTCACCGAGAACCGCGGTGTACGCGAGTCTGTCCGACGTGTTCAACGGGATACCGTCCTTGATATAGATCTTATACCCCTCGGCGTCCTCCTTCACATCCTCGATGTAGTTCCTGATCTTGCGCTTCAGGCAGACGTCGGTTACGAGTCCAAGTCCGGTCTCCGGGTCGACGCGCGGCATATTCGCCGCGTCGGGATCGCCGTTCGGATTTCCGTTCTCAACGTCGAAAAGTATCGTGAATTCGTACCTGTTCTTGATTACCTCACTCATGATTTTGCCTCCCTTTCCTGCTTTGCCTTTTCGATATCCCTGAATTTCTTCTGCACCTGATGGTAATATCCTTCGAGGAACAGCCCCTGCTCTGTGTTGTCAAGTCTTGCTGGGAACGGAACTCCGCCCTCCAGCTTGTCGATCAACGACGCGATCAGCTTCGCGTCACCAATACTTCCCGTCTTCGCCATGTGATGCGACGCCATCTGGATCATGCTCGGGAAAACAAGTCCGGGTGTCGCGCAGGCCGACGTCAGGTAACGTTCCTTCAGATTCGAGGAATTGTTCGCGTGATACTGCGCGTCCTCCAACGCGGCGAACAGCCTTCCGAGTACATACGCGCGGTTGTTCGACTCTTCGTTAAGTGCCATTGTCAGAACCTCCTTATAATTTTCGTTTTCGGTGTTTTTGAGAAGATACGCCTTGATAATCGCCGCTTTTCCGGGCGAAACCTCATGCTCGGCGCGTATTCGGGTCAGAACCTGCTCATAGAGCATCTCGGGATAACGCCAGTCATTCAGGATCGCCGAGAGAAGCGCGCCGCCGAGTATCGGCGAAACCGCTTTCGAACGGTCGTTCACGTTCGGTGACGTCGTCTCAATCGCGATCCAGTATGGCGTCAGAACGCGTTTCGCGCCTTCAACGCTCAGTCTTTCATAATGCGCCGCGATGTTCTTTATGAACCTTCCGAACGTGTCGCGGTAGAAGAACCTGACCGAAATACGCGCGGCGTTCGGCGCGAGTCCGAGGATACAGAAGGTCTTTTCAAGCTTGCCCTCATCGATTCCGATCGGCTTTCCGCGGCTGATATTCTCAATTGTCTTGGTGAGCGCGGCGTCATCGTCGTCTCCGTTCACTAAAGCGTCCATGAAATCCTCAGCTTCCTCATCGGCGTCGAGCGTCCACCAGACCACGGTCGTGTCGCCGACTCTCGTCCGGTGATGATTTCTGGAATCCAGAAGGTTGTTCAGCGCGGAGGTGTAGGCGTACATCGCGTATTTGCCGACCGGGGCGTTCAGCCCCTGACCGTTGTCCTTGCCGTATGACTCATACGCGCGGGCGTTGAATCCGATCAGATTCGCGCCCGACGACTGCGCGCCCTGCACGCCCTTGATCTTATTGTGAAGTATCGCGATCTCGTCGGTGTTTCCGGTCACAAGGCATCTTCCGCTTACTGCGTCGGAATCCTTCCCGCGGCTGCGGTTCCACGCCGCGGCAACCGCTGGATCCGCCATAAGATAATTCGAATCCTCGTCCGTGAAGGTGACAAGCTCCTTCATAAGCTCTTCGGACGTTTTCTCAGGGAGTTCCAACGCCGCTATGCTATCGGGAACATAGGTTTCGAAGAAATTGCAGATCGTCCGCGCCGCTTCAGAATCGACTCCGGACAGAAGCGAGAGATGAAGCTTCTTCGCCGCCTCGAATTTCTGCGCGGCTTTCTTATCGGCCTTTTCGCCGACTCCCGAAAAGCCGAGCAGATAGGCCGCCGTGTCGCACATGAAATTCGCCTTTATCCCCGAGGAGCGGACTACCTGCTCCGGAACCGTAATCTCCAACCCCACAAGCCGCTTCTTTTTTCCATCGGTTTCCTCTGTCTTGATACTGGTAATCTCGCGCACGGAGCCGTCGGGTCGGAGACAGACCTTGTATCCGACCCTCGCCGTCGACCATCCCGGGCGTTTAAGATCCCCCCTGTCCGCCAGTGCCTCATAATAGGAGACAAGAGAGTTAAGAATCATCTCAGCACCTCCTTTCCCTCGACGTCGACCACGCCATTCACCATTTCCGCGTGGTAGAAAGTCGGCTGAATGTTCTTCTCATCCGAAAAGTCCATGTCGTAGAGCATTATCCCGAGATCACGCGACTCGTCTATCGGACGCGGCGGATTCTCATCGGATACAAGCTCAAACGACGCCGGGAACTCACGACAGCCGAAATACGGCTGAGTGAAGCATTTTCCGCGTCTCGCGCGGTTGCAGAAGATCGCGTAGAACTTGTCCTCGTTGTCCTCCCTGCCCATCTTTTCGGGGATAAGCACGAAGTTCGCCTCGATAACATACGAAACGTCGCGAAGGATCGTCGAAGCCCTCTGCTGTATAGCTTCGCGGCGGTTTATATAAATCGGCTCAGAAGCTCCGTTCGCGGCAGACAGCAGATCGGACACTAATATCTTCCGGTCGACCTCGTTCCGCCGCACGTTCGTGAATCTGATCGGACGCTCGACATAGATGCGTTTTATTACCCAATGCAGCCCAGGGTGGAAATACACGGCGTCAAGTATCCCGCGCGCCGCGGATGGAGTAATAACCTCATAAGATAGTCGTTCGACGGAAAACTCTGGGCGGCTGAACAAAGCATACGGTCCAAACGCTCTGAGCCTTATCGGTTTTGGCATTTTCTCACTTCCTTCTTCATTGATGATTTTATTATAGCACATCTTTTCTGATTTGTCAATACCTTTTTTGAATTTTTTTCTGTGACTGTTGACTTTTTTCGGAATTTAGGGTATAATATATGAGTCATACCTGTTTGCACGGTATGTGGGTTGAAATATTGACGATTTCATTATCGCCATCCGAGCCTGCGGAAGTCCAAAGCTTCCGCAGGCTCTTTCTATCACGCAAAAATTCCCTCTCCCGTCTCCTTCATCACAAGTCCGCAGTCCGCGTCATACCACGAGCCGTCCTCCAGCACCGCGATGCCTCCGCACTCGGCCGACAGAACGCCCGACTTCCGGAGCGTGTCAAACTGATACTGATACACCGCGACCGAATCCCTCGTGATCTTCCGAAGCTCTCCGCGCGAGAGTTTTCCGCTTCTCAGCGCGTCGCAGAGATCCATGTTGTCTTCATCCGGAATCAGAACAAGCTTCTGATCATTGTCTATATATCTGAAGCGGTTCGCGATCTCTTTGTACGGAAGAAACCTGTGCTTATCATCCTTCTGCGCGATGAGTCCGAGGATATTCTCCGTATCAAGCCTGTCAGTTTTTTCAAGCGGACTTGTCTTATAAAGCCGCGCGAAATATTCGTGTATCGCCTCGGGCGACGAAATGTCCTCGTAAAGCTCGCTCACACGATTTGTGATCGACTTCACCTCATCAAATCGCGGCTGATACTCATCGCGCGAGAAAATATATACAATACTCGCGGAAAGCGGATTCTTTCCCTCGCGGTTGCAGCGTCCGCCCGCCTGAATTATCGAGTCAAGCCCGGCGTTCTCACGGAAGACAACCGGAAAGTCGACGTCGACCCCCGCCTCAATAAGCGACGTCGAAATTACAACACATCGCTTGTTGTCCTTCAGCCGTTCTCTTATCGTCTCTATGCTCTTTCCGAGATGCTTTGGCGTCATGTTGGTCGAGAGGTGGAAAACACCCTCGCCGCGCAGCCTTTCGTAGATCGTCCGTACGCCTTTTTTTGAGTTCAGCACGCAGAGTGCTGATTCGTTTTCGCGGATTTTCTCGCTGAGCGCGTCGTCTTCGAGCTTTCCGAGACGCTCATATCTCGCTCTCGCGAAATCGGAATACATCTCCCCGACCTCCGGGCAGATCTCACGCGCCGCGATCGAATTGTCCGAAAGCAGCGTTTCGAGCGCGGGCTGCGTCGCCGTGCAGAGAAGCGCGGTGGCGCGATAGTTTCTCACAAGCTCGACAATCGCCCGCAGGCAGGGGCGCAGGAGATTCACCGGGAGCATCTGCGCCTCGTCGAATATGATGACACTTTCGGCGATATTGTGTAATTTCCGGCAGGATGACGTCCGGTTCGAAAACAGCGACTCGAAGAACTGAACATTCGTAGTCACAATAATCGGCTTGTCCCAGTTCTCGCTGGCAAGCTCGGCGTCGGAACGCTCGCCGCTCTCATCGGTTCTGAACTCGGCCGTGCTGTAATGGCCGAGGACGTTTCTTTTGCCGAATATCTCTTCAAATATCGAGACGGTCTGTTTTATTATGCTGACATACGGAATAACATAGATTATCCGCTTCATTC
>CAKSOR010000219.1 GCA_934477985.1 uncultured Eubacteriales bacterium | reverse complement strand
AAGCAGATCGTACTCTACTGCAAGCAGCTTCAGATTGACTACAGAAAGCTGACACCGGAGGAATTCCGGTGGTTTATTCGGATTATTCAGAAGTCGAAGCTGAATAAAGGCGGGGGACGCGGAAGGTGATATACAGTAGTTGTACCAGTTCATAATTCTTTGCCACACACTTAATAACCATATCCCACATAATTAAGCGACCGAAAAGCCGCGGATGGCTTTCCGGTCGTTTTTTATCAGTCGAGACTCCCAAAGAATTCTATTGTGGTGCCGTATTGGACACATGAGAAGTTCGCGGCATATCGAACCTCATCATAGAGGGTCGCCGCGCCTCAGCTCGCGGAATTTCCCTTCACCACGTCAAGGAAATTCTTCACACTCTCCTCAACAACCGGACGAATCGACTCTATGACAGACGCGATCTGACCGCCCTGCTTTATCGCTTCGTTGACCGATGTCCGGACTCCGCCGAAGTTGAACGCGATTCCCATGTCATACCGACGGTTCTCGGTCGCGAGGAGCAGCATCTCATACGATTCCTCGTCGCGCGTGTATTTGCTCGAGAAGCAGGTCTCATAGTAGCTCTTTACAAGCGCATCCGAGTTCTCGCAGAGTGCTTCAAGCGCGAATCCGGCAAGTTCGACGTTCTTGTTTACTATTGGGATGCTCAGCACAGGACATCTGGAGTCTACGTGCGAGAGGTAGCTCGCTTGGTTTTCATCCGCTTTCGGCATAGGAAGATACCCGAAATCGACATCGCAGTCACGCATATACTGCGCGCCCGCCGACATTACCTGTGCCAAGAAGAGTGCCTGCTTATTGTTGAACCACGTGACGATCGCCTGACGCGCCGTGAGTCCGGGATAAGTTCCGCCCGAATATGAGATCGCGTATCCCGACTCGGGCGACAGGAATCTGCTTATTCTGTCGGTGATATCGAGGAATTTTTCGGCGTCGGGAAGGAATTTCAGCGAATCTCCGGTGGTCTCAAAATACCGTGTGTCCGACGCGATTATGAAAGCGTTGTTGCAGTCTCCCGAACCGTCGTTCAGATTCGCGAGAATCGCCCATCGGTCGTTGTAATCAAGCGTTGAGTCTCCGTTCAGGTCGGTCGTCACGTCCTTGCAGTAGGATTCGAGCATATCCCACGTCCATTTTCCGTCGCGCACTGACTCATAGAATTTCTGTCCGTCGACCTTCAGATCGTCGGCGAGCGATTTATTGTATATCATCGTATAAACGCAATCGTTGTCGGTCAGTATAAGATCTCCGGTCAGAAGGTATGAAACACCGCCTATGGCGAGATCATTCAGTATCGCCTCGTCCCAGATATCGCGGTCAGGTTCGAGGTATGGCACACCGAAGACGTCAGCGTAAAGTCCTTCGGAGGCTGTTGCCGCCTGCTGCTGATATCCACAGAGTACGGCGTTGTACGTCTGGTCGTCAGCGAGTATCGACTGAACGACTGTCTGCCGTGTCTCGTCTGCTCCGCCGCCCTCGACGACCTCAATGCCGAAGCCGTACTTGTCCATGCAGAGCGAGTTGCGCTTGAATATCTCGTCGTTGATAACGTCGCCGTTCTGCTCCTCGGACGTGAATGTCGTCGTCGACCAGGCGACGGTCGACTGAGTCTGGGACAGAAGCGTGAAGACCTCTCCGCCGAAATTCTTCTCGGGGAGGTTGCTTTTGTTCTCTTCGACCGTCGTCTGTGCGTAGGTCACTTCCGTATCCGTGACATTCGGGGAATCTGAGCCGCAAGATGCTAAAAGTCCGGTGAAAACGCTAATGGCAAGCAATAATGATAATTCCTTTTTCATAATGACCTATCCTCTTTCAATATCGTGTTTTCCTGTGCGTATTTCAAGTGCCTCGATTTTCATATCGCTGAGCGCGCGGATCGAAATCGCCGCGTCTGAGTTATAAGCGAGCACCGCCGCGTCGATGGCGGTCATTTTCTCCGCGTCGACCGCGAATTCGCGTCCGCATATACGGATCTTAGCCCTTCCGAGCATCCGGAATGCCGCTCCGACCGTCCCGAATCGTATCGAATCGCCTGAGAATTCAAAGCTCTCTCCCGCCGCGAGATTCTTGTCGGCAAACCTCACAGAGCTTATGTCGGTATACATATCAAACCGCCCGGGCGAGCGGTAGTCGTAATTTATCACATCGGCGGGCTGATCGGCGCGGATTTCGTCGTTCAGAGTGGTCTCGACGGGATGCCCCTTTTCGTGCGCGAAGCTGACAAGCTCATTGTAGCCCGCGCCGCGGCGGATCGCTATTATGACGTCCGGAAATTCTGCGTAGCGTTCAATGCAGGTTCGGTCGGAGGCGATCACCATGCAGTGCCCATGCCCGTGTGACAGCGCGTAGTCGCAGGCGTCATTCTCCGAGACGATATAATAATTCCGCTCGCCGACTGTCTTATCGCAGATTTCCATGATCAGCGCGACCGATTCCGGCTCGTGGTTTTTGGGGTGGATCATCGGCGTGATGCCAAGCCGCTTTGAAAGCCCGAGCGCGTCGGATAAAGTCGGGATGACAGCACGGTCAAGCGCGTCGTCCGCCTTTCCGATGAATTTCTCGCGAAGCTCGCCGAGCGTCAGCTGGTCGACTGAATATTTCTCCGTCAGCACGGAGCAGCCGTTTTTATTCCGGTAGGTCGCGTTGAGCTCGCGGTCATGCAGAACGACCGGGACGCCGTCCGCGGTCATCCGGACATCGAGCTCGACATAGTCGAATCCCGCCGCTGCGGCGTATTCGATTGAGCGCAGGGAATTCTGAGTCGCCAGAGTCGAGCCGAGGTGTATTCCGGCGTGTGCGATATATTTTTTCATCTGTCCTCCTTTCCATAAGCCGCGACGCGGAATATCCGCGCGTCCGGACAGCCGTTCGTCGAAAAGATCGTGAGTCTGATCTCGTCGGTGAGAATTCCATCGAATCCAAGTATATTCAGACGCTCGAGGTTTCCTTCGACCATACGCTCGGCAACCGCCTCGCCGCGGCGCAGAAGCTCGACGCGGTAATCCTTCACAAGCTCCGGCGGCACTCCCGGAAGCTGCTGTGCACGACGCTTGTCCGAGAGAGTTATCTTTATCGCGCGCTCAAAGCAGGAGTCGAACGTGATTCTCAACTCATCGACTGAGATCGTCCGCGGCGGAACTATCCTGATAATCTCACCAGTGCCGGAAACGCCGTCCGAAATAAAGAGCCCATTCCGTGCCGAACCGTTCGTGATGAGTCCCGGCTCATGTCCGACTCTGAACGACGGCGAGAGAACCTCAGCGCCGATGAGAAGGTCGCTGTCGCTCTCAGAAAAGCCGGGGATAAAGCAATCGTCCCTGACGAGCTCGCGCCTGAGTTCGCCGATGAACGGCAGAAGCCCGCGCGGCGGCAGCCCCTTCCTTACGCACATCGCGGCGGCTGTGCCTGCCGCCTGACCGCCCGCGGCGCAGGTTCCCATGACTCTCGCGCTCGACATTCCGAGCTTCGACGCGCTGATTATCTTTCCCGCCATCATGAGGTTTTTTATATCCCGCGAGCAGAAACAGCGGTACGGTATCTCGTAGACGCCGTCAAAGCAGCGGATGCTGCTCGGACGTTTGTCAAAATCGTACAGCCCGCCCGGAGTGTGCAAGTCAATCGACCAGCCGCCGTAGGTCACGCCGTCGTCAAAGCGGCGGTTTTCCAGGATGTCGTTTTCGGTGAGTATATAGTCGCCGATAAGCCGCCGCCCCTCGCGCATCCCGGGCAGGATTCCGACCCATTCGAGGTCGTAGTTTTCCGCGCCGTGGTCTCCGCCGTTCTTGATGTGATCCCAGACTCCCCAGACGCATGACATCAGCTCGTCCCTGATCTCCTCGTATTCCGAAAAGAAATCATCGGTCTTTCCGCAGAGCTCAAGCCACCAGTAGCCGTAGTCGACCGATGTTGTGCTGAAGGCGGTCATCCGCGTGTAGTCGCTGTCATCACCGACCGAAGCCGTGAATCCGCTAGAGTGCGGACGAAACCTCAGTTCCTCCTCAGTGAAATGTCTGGCAAATGAAGGCGGGATGAAATGAACCGGATGTCCGCGATCCACAGCTTTCAGAAGGAGTGTGTTTCCCATCCGATCTGGCGTGTGCTTATCCGGCGCGTCGGGCTCTGAGAATTCGTCCTGCCCCTCGCTTCCGGTCATGAAACCGGCTCCGGATTTCATCGCGAGCGTCCCTATTCCGGTGCAGTCGATAAAGACCTCAGCCGAAATCGTATAAAATGTCTCGGTCGTGAGCTGGTAGCAGCGCACTGATGTGATCGAGCCGTCAGATACCTCGCAGTCGAGCATCGCGGTGTTCAGATAGGCGGTTAGGTTCTGCTGTGATCTCACGACCTCGTAGAGCGTCATATCCCAGACTGAGTAATTGAATGAGTCGTTGCGGCTCTTGTTCAGAAGCATTATCTCGTGGAGTATTCCTCCCTCTTCATACTCCGGCTTCTTCTGATTCTCGCTCGCTCCGCAGATATGCATACGGATTTCGGATGAGGCGTTTCCGCCGAACATCGGTCGGTCCTGAATTATCGCGGTCTTCGCGCCGTGCCTTGCCGAGGCGAGCGCGGCGGTCAGTCCGGCAAGTCCGCCGCCGACGATAACAACATCATAATATGCTTTTTTTTCGCGTGTGAATTCTTTGTGTATATATTCCATGCTTTTATTATAGCATGAAAAAAGCTCTCTTTCGTCCGTGTTCTTGTCAAAAATCTCCACTTTCATGTCTTTTTTTCCTGTCCGCTTGACAAAGCTTTCAAATAATGATATACTTTTATCCAGATTACAAAGCGGAGGGATAAGCATGGACGGACAAAATGAAAAGCACGCCACGGTGCTTCACAGTATATACGACAAGAGCGGAAAGCTCCAGTTCCAATGCAAGGTCAAGGAGATGGACAGCGGGTATTTCGACACCAAGCTCCACAATCACGACGAGCTGAAGATCGTCCGGATAATGAGCGGCTCGTGCGTCTGGAACATAAATGGAATCGATCTTTCGGTTGGCGTCGGCGATCTCTTGCTCATGAACCGGCTCGACATAAGGTATATAAGAGCGATAACCTCCGAAGAGCCGCTGATCGTCTGCCAGTACTGCTTTTACCCGGTCGCGCTGATCCCGAACCTAAATCTGGCGAACATTTTCTATCTCCGTTCAGATCGCTTTGAAAACCTCTTCGCCGAGGGGAGTCCGCA
>CAKSOR010000218.1 GCA_934477985.1 uncultured Eubacteriales bacterium | reverse complement strand
TCAAAAACGCCGAATATCTGAAACTCGCCGGAATAGTCATGAAAACAATCGCCGGGAACGGCTGGTCGATCGGAAATATCGACTCGACAATCGTCGCCCAGAAACCAAAGCTCGCGCCCTACATCGAAAAAATGCGCGAAAATATCGCAAACGCCCTCGGAATCAGCGTTTCTCAGATCAGCATAAAGGCGACCACCGAGGAAAAACTCGGCTTCACCGGCTCATGCGAGGGGATCGCGGCTCAGGCTGTCGCCCTCATCTGCCGCGATTGACCCGCCTCGCAAGATCCTATCGGCACGGCGCTCCGGGTCGGAATCTCACTGAATTCCTCTTTTTTCAAAAATTCCTTCTCCGCCGTCGCGTCGTCGTTCTGTTACCATAATATGTAAATTCAGCCGGAGCGTTCCGGCTTTATCTCAAAATATAAGGAAGAAAGTAAAATGATCAAAATCTCCCCCTCGGTCTTAGCCGCCGATTTCTCCCGTCTCGGCGAGCAGGTTCAGATGGTCGAAAACGGCGGTGCCGACATGCTCCACCTCGACGTCATGGACGGCGTCTTCGTCCCCAACATCAGCTTCGGAGCCGGCGTAATCAACTCGATCCGCCGCAAGTCCGCCCTCACATTCGACGTCCACCTGATGATCACTAACCCCGACCGCTATATCGAAGACTTCGCAAAAGCCGGCGCTGACATCATCACGATCCACTACGAGAGCTGCTCGAATCAGCTCGAGGTGCTCAAGAAAATCCGCGCCGCCGGCTGTCGCCCCTCGATCTCGATAAAACCCGCCACCCCAGCCTTCGTCCTCGAACCCCTGCTCGCTTACGTCGACATGGTGCTCGTCATGACGGTCGAACCCGGTTTCGGCGGTCAGTCCTTCATCCCCGAGACGATGGAGAGCGTCCGCGCCGTCGACGCCATGATCAAGGCAAAGGGCTGCAACATAGACATCGAAGTCGACGGTGGAATCACCCCGGCGACAATCCGCACCGCCTACGACGCCGGAGCGCGCGTTTTCGTCGCCGGCTCGTCTGTATTCAAGGCAAGCGACCCGGCTGAGGCTATGCAGGCACTCCGCAAGGCTTGCGAATAAAAAACAAGGAGAGGCAGGGGAAAACTTTTAAGGAAAGTTTTCCCCCGCCCCTCCTTAAACTTTCTCACCTCTTTTCAAACCTTTTCAAACAATTATTTATTTTCGCGCACTGAATTTTTTGAAATTGCCTATTGCTTTTTTTTCCTGACTGTGATATAATAGATGTGATTACATGCACGCAGAGGTAATAAATGGTATTTTCGTCAACCGTCTTCCTTTTCATCTTTCTCCCGGCTGTCTTTATCCTCCACACGCTCATCCCAGACCGCTTCATGCGCGTGAAGAACGCCCTGCTGTCGGTCGCGAGTCTGCTGTTCTACGCTTACGGCGAGCCGGTCTACATAGTCATAATGATCGCGTCGGTCACGCTCAACTACTTCGCCGCGCGGATCTTAGCCCCGTTGTCGGGCAATAAACGAAAAGCCGTCTGCACGGCGGCGATCGCGGTTGACCTCGCGGCGCTCTGCTTCTTCAAGTACGTCCCCTGGCTCGTCGGAGTCGCGAACTCCTCGTTCGGGCTCGCGATCCCCGTCCCGGGCTTCACGATTCCGGTCGGAATCTCGTTCTACACCTTCCAGATATTGTCATATGTCGCCGACGTTTACAGCGGCAAAGTCGGGGTGCAGAAGAACTTCGCCGACCTCTTCCTCTACATCTCCTTCTTCCCGCAGCTCATCGCCGGACCGATCGTAAAGTACGGCGACATCAGGGAACAGCTCGCGGTCCGCTCTCTGACGCTGGACAAACTCACCGACGGAATCCGCCGCTTCACGCTCGGACTCTCGAAAAAGGTTCTGATCTCAAACAGCGCCGCGATTGTCGCCGCCGCTGCGTTTGACGCCGAAAATCCCTCGTCGCTCCTCTGCTTTTCGGGCGCGGTCTGCTACTGCCTGCAACTCTATTTCGACTTCTCGGGCTACTCTGACATGGCGATCGGACTCGCCAAAATGTTCGGCTTCGACCTCTGCGAGAACTTCAATTACCCCTACTCGGCGATCACAATCCGCGACTTCTGGAAGCGCTGGCACATCTCGCTGACCTCCTGGTTCCGCGAATACGTCTACTTTCCGCTCGGCGGAAACCGCAAAGGCAAAGCCCGCACGATATTGAACCGCCTGACCGTCTTCTTCCTGACCGGACTCTGGCACGGCGCGAACTTCACCTACATCCTCTGGGGCATGTGGCACGGACTTCTTATGATGTTCGAGCAGCTGACCGGGCTCGGGAGGTTAGCCGAAAAGCGCGTTTTCCGACCGCTGCTCCGGCTCTACACGCTGCTCACCGTGATGCTCGGCTTCATCGTCTTCAACTCAAAGAGCATCGGCGCGGCGCTTAAGTACATCGGCAGAATGTTCGCCTTCACCGGAAACCCCGCCGACGCCTTACAGCTCTTCTCGCCGTTTGTCGTGATCATGGTCGCCGCCGGACTGCTCCTCTCCTTTCCGCTGACGCCGAAGGTTAAAAAGCTCGCCGATAAACTCCCCGCGCTCGACGCTTTAAGCTATATCGCCTGCCTTCCGCTCTTAGTCCTCTGCGTGATGTCGCTCGCGGCGGGCTCGTTCAATCCGTTCATCTACTACATTTTCTGATATGAGAACCGTAAAACTTATCGTCTGCATACTTTTCTTCGCGGTCTGCGCGTTTTTCTCGCTCGGAACGCTCATAACCGGCTCGTCGGTCATCACCGAGGGCGGAATCGAAAAGCCGCGGCTCATCACCGAAACCGGCGTCAACCGCAATTTCGGAAACGAGTACGAGGAATATTTCTCGCGCGCCTTCGCATACAGAAGATATGTCGTTGACGCCTGGTCGGCTCTCCGCGTCAATCTGCTTCACGAAGGCAACGATCAGGTTGTCGTCGGCAAAAACGGCTATCTCTTCTTCGCCGACACGATCGACGCCTACACAGGTCTCAATCCGATGACCGACGAGGAAATAGCTAAAGCCGCCGATTCGCTGCTGGCGCTTCAGACCTACGCAAACGAGCACGGCGCGAAGTTCTGTTTCCTCCCCGCGCCCGACAAGAACACGATCTTCCCCGAGAATATGCCGTCGCGCTACATGAGGGCGAAGACGACCGACCTCGACCGTCTCCTCGCCGCTCTCGACGAGCGCGGAGTGACATATTCCGACCCGCGCGAAGCCCTTACCGCGGCGAAATCCGAAAAAATCTACTACAAGACCGACACCCACTGGACTCCCGACGGCGCGGAGCTGGCGTTCGCCCTGACCGCTGACAAGCTCGGCGTTCAGATGTTTGACACAAACACGGTCGGTCGGGTCGGGGAAGCCATTCAGGGCGACCTCAACACCCTCCTCTACCCCGGTCAGACTCTGACCGAAAGCGTCATGACCGCCGATTTCTCAGACAGTTTCATCTACACCTCGGCGTTTTCGACCCCGATGGACATGGTCATAACCTCGCGCGGCGGCGGTCACGGCAAGGCGCTGGTCTTCCGCGACTCCTTCTGCAACGCGCTGCTCGGTCTCGTCTCCTCAACGTTCAGCGAGACGCAATTCGAGCGCGCGAACCCCTTCCGGCTCGATCTGCTCGGGACCTCAAAAGCCGACTACGTGATAGTCGAGATCGCCGAGCGGAACCTCCGGAATCTCATCGGCTCTGATGAGCGAATCAAGGAAGTGATCGATTGAACAAAAAAATAATCACGTTCACAGCGCTTTTACTCGCGCTGAACCTCACCGCCTGCAACTCGATGTACTTCGTCGAGAGCGGCGCGCTGGCGTCGTTCGACGTGCAGAAGAGCCTCGGCATCGAGTTCCCGTCCGAGGCGTTCGACTTCGGCGAGCTCTCCGAGCCCGCGCCGGCGAAGACCCAGAAATACCCGAACTACACCGGCAACGACCGCAGCTTCCAGATGAAGACGGTCGAAAAGATGTCGGTCTACCCTCAGATCGGCTCGAACAGCCCTACGAAATCGGTCGCGACCGGCAAGGTCGTCACACTGACCGAGACCGACGACCCCGACTGGATGAAGGTCACGCTGAACGGCGAGGAGTTAGGTTACACTAACGAGGGCTTTCTGAAGGCGATAAACGACGGCGGCGCGGTCTACGCCGAGCTCCCGATCGAGTACGGCAAGGCGCGCAATCTCTCAGGCGAGTACGTCGACGCCTATTCGCATCTTGTCGACGTCAGCAAATACATGAAAGTCTACTACTCGACGAACCCGTCGAACGAGGGCGTCGACCTCTCGCAGTACGACGTCAAGGTCTCGATGAAGCTCTCGACAAACGACACGACGATCAAAGAGCCCTTCTACACCCGCAATCTCTGCATGCTCCAGTACGACACCGTGCTGATGCTCAAAAAAGCCATCGAGCGCTTCCGCCGCGACGGCTACACGATCGTCATCTACGACGCCTACCGTCCGACGAGCGTTCAGCAGCGCTGGTTCGATGTCGTGCGCGTCCACAAGTGGGTCGCCGACCCGAAGCGCGGCTTCGGCGGAGTGCACGACCGCGGCACGGCGATCGACATGTCGCTTATAGACAAGGACGGCAACGAGCTCGAGATGCCGACCCCGATGCACACCTTCACCGAGGAATCGGCGCGTTCGAGTGAGGTCATGTCAGAGACGGCACGCGCGAACATGAACTACATGACAAATGTAATGTTGGCGTGCGGCTTCACCTACATAAATTCCGAGTGGTGGCACTTCCAGAACAAGGACACGGCGAACTACCTTCCGACCGACCACCCGATCGACGATATCCCGCTGATACCGTCCGAGAAAATATCCTGAAGGGGGAAATTTCATGGACGAAACCAAAAATTCCGGGATCAGCTTCCCCATTCCGCACTTAAAATCGGGAAGAAGTCCGGCGTCGGTCCTGGCGGTGACTCTCTACAAATCCGACGAGACCAGCGCGATGATGCGGATTGACATAACCCGCGACCTATCGGTGAAACTCGAGAGTTTCACATTCAAATACCGCTTCTCGGCGCTGCCGTTCGACGAGCCGGACAGCCGCCACAACTGGCACTCCTTCGTCTACACCGACGAGGACATGAACGAGAAGCAAAGTCTCCTTTTCAACGGCAGAGTGCCGTCAAAGATGAAGCTTGAGGGCTGCACCGCCTATGTCAGCGAAGTGAAGCTGACCGACGGCAGAGTCTACAGCTACC
>CAKSOR010000217.1 GCA_934477985.1 uncultured Eubacteriales bacterium | reverse complement strand
CGCGAGAAGAGCCCGCGCCTCGACGGCGTGTACCGGCTGTTTCTCTACGTAAATTCTGTAGACCATTGCTTTCTCCTTATTTTAGCAAAAAAATCGCGTCTCTTCGGGCGCCGGATCATTCGGGATCGTCCGGCGGCGTCAGACGCTGCCGGATGATCATATTATACCACATTTTCCGACAAAATGCAATAGCCAGCGGCTCATTCGCGGAAAATATCTGAGGAAGCGCTGATTATTCAGCCTTTCCTCAGAGTTATCGGTCTTTTCAGACGATGAAGCCGGTGAAGTCCTTGCCGTCGAAGCCGTTGAGCTTGACAGTCCTGACCGCTCCGTGGAGATCGTCGTGAGTTATGACGCTGACCTCAAGGAACTCGGGCGTGTGTCCGACCGCCTTGCCTGAGTCGCAGCTCTCAAAGAGCACCTCAGTCTGTCTGCCGATGTAGTCGCCGGCCATGTCGTAAACTATCGCCGCGCCGACCTTCTCGAGCTCGGCGACGCGCTCCGCCTTGACTTCCTCGGGGATCTGATCCTCCATCTCAGCCGCCGGAGTGCCCGGGCGCTTCGAATACGGGAAGACATGCAGATGAAGGAACTTCTCCTTCTTCACGAACTCGACCGTCTCGTTGAACTCCTCCTCGGTCTCACCGGGGAAGCCGACTATGACGTCGGCGCTGAAGGTCACGCCGGGTATCTTCTCGCGTATGTAGGCGAGGTTGGCGCTGACAGTCGCGGCGTTGTACTTGCGGCGCATTCTGGCGAGCACCGATGAAGAGCCCGACTGAAGCGCGATATGGAAGCTCGGACATAAATGAGCGGCGGTCGATATGCGGTCGACGAAGCTCTTATTGAGCGTCGACGGGTCGAGCGAGCCGAGTCTGACGCGCTCGATGCCGTCTATGCCCGAGACGGCGTTCACAAGCTCTGGGAGTCTGAGGTCGGGCGTGATCTCCTTGCCGTAAGACGATGTGTCTATACCGGTGAGAATGACCTCGATATATCCGTTCCCGGCGAGCGTCTTTATCTCATCGGTTATCTCCTGAATCGGGCGGGAGCGGACCGGACCTCGCGCCATCGGAACCGTGCAGTAAGCGCAGTGGTTGTCGCATCCGTCCTCGATCTTGACATACGCGCGGGTGCGCTCGGAGCGGGTTATCGACATATGCTCGAGCGGAGCGTTTCTTATCGGCTCGACCTTGACGTCAGCCGCGCCGTTCTTAGCGCCCGACGCGAGCAATCCGAGAGCCGCGTCGACGACCTTCAGCTTATTGGAGTTGCCGCAGACAAAATCGACCCGGTCGATAGCCGCGGTCTTAGCGGTGCAGAGCTGGGCGTAGCAGCCGGTGACAAGGACAAAAGCCTTCGGATTGTGGCGCGCGGCGCGGCGGATCATCTGACGCGCCTTGCGCTCCGCCTCGACTGTGACCGCGCAGGTATTGACGACATAGATGCCGCACTTTTCTGAAAAGCGGCCTACCGTGAAACCGTTGCGCTCGAACTCCTCTGCGATCGCCTGGCTCTCATACTGATTCACCTTGCACCCCAGTGTGCAGATACCGACCTTTCGCGTGACATCCTCATTCTGTGGAATATTTATTTTAAACACCTCTGAATCTTTAACGAGTGACTGTCCGGCTCTCCGGACGCCCCTTTGAAAACTTATCGTACTATATATCATTTCGTACTATTATATTTTAACATTTTTTCAGCCGGATGTAAATATCAAAGTTTTACGAAATTCGTGAGGTTTTTCAGGGGTTTATTGAAAAATTTGAACATCGTGACGAAATGCGTCAGAAATTGACCCGGCGAATCGTAAAAAAGCAATATTTTTTCAGAAACCCTTGCTTTTTGTCGTAAACTGTGATATACTGATAGGACTGTTAATTGAAAGAGAGATGATGAAATGCTTTTCGGAAAACATCTGAACAGCTACTACAAGAAATACGCGCCGATTCTCTTTGTCGGACTTCTGGCGCTGATACTCGTCGACGCTTTGCAGCTCATAATCCCCGAGCTCTACCGCACGGTCGTCAACGGGCTTAACACCGGCTTTGCCGACGGTACGACGCCTTTTGACATGGATTATCTGCTCGACAGAATCTGTCTGCCGATGCTCTTCGTCATTCTGGCGATGATGATCTGCCGCTTCACCTGGCGCGTCTGTTTCTTCGGCTCGGCGATAAAGGTCGAGACCGATCTCAGGGCGAAGATGTTCGCGCACTGCGAGACCCTCTCACAGCGCTTCTACCAGGACAACAAGGTCGGCGAGATGATGTCGCTCTTCACGAACGACCTCGAGACGGTTCAGGACTGCTTCGGCTCTGGCGTCATGATGTTCTTCGACGCGCTCTTCTTAGGCGTGCTGGCGCTCGTCAAGATGGCGCGGATGAACCTTGTGCTCACACTTTTCTCGCTGCTGCCGATGGCGCTGATGCTGTCAGCCGGCGTCATAGTCGGACGCTACATGACGAAGAAATGGGACTACCGTCAGGAGGTCACCGCGAAGCTCTCGGATTTCGCGCAGGAATCCTTCTCTGGCATAGCCGTCGTAAAGGCTTTCGTCAAGGAGACCGCCGAGCTGCTTGCTTTCAAGAAGCTCAACCGCCAGAACGAGGACGCGAACGTCGATTATGTCCGCGCCTCGACCCTGCTTCGTATCGTGATCACGCTCTTTGTCGAGTCGGTCATCTGCGTCATCCTCGGCTACGGCGGCTGGCTGGTTCACGAGGGAATCTTCAACGCCGGACAGCTTGTCGAGTTCATCGGCTACTTCAACGCGATCGTCTGGCCTGTCATGGCTATCTCGGAGCTCATCGAGATGCGCTCGCGCGGAAAGGCGTCGCTTGACCGCATTTCAAAGCTGCTCGAGGAGATTCCTGACGTCCAGGACGGCAAGGTCAATGAGCCCGCGCCGATAAAAGGCGACATCGAGTTCAGGAATCTCACCTTCCGCTATCCGGGCGGAGAGTACGACGTGCTCTCGGACGTCTCGTTCAGGATAGACGCCGGCGAGAACGTCGGAATAATCGGCGGAACCGGCTCAGGCAAGACGACAATTGTCGACCTCATCCTGCGAACCTACAACGTTCCCGACGGAACTATCTTCATCGACGGTCACGACATAAACTCGATCCCGATAAAGACGGTCAGAAAGTACGCCGCCTATGTCCCGCAGGACAACTTCCTCTTCTCGGACACGATCGCGAACAATATCTCGTTCGCCTCAGATTCGGACGATCAGGAGCTCATCGAGGAAGCCGCTAAGCTCTCCGACGTGCACGACAACATCGAGGAGTTCGGCGCGAAATACGAGACGATCCTCGGCGAGCGCGGAGTGACAGTCTCAGGCGGACAGAAGCAGAGAATTTCGATAGCGAGAGCGCTGATGAAGGACGCCTCGATACTGATCCTGGACGACTCGGTCTCGGCGGTCGACGTCAAAACCGAAAAGGTCATACTTGAAAATCTCAGGAAGACCCGTCTCGGAAAGACAACCATACTTATAGCTCACCGCGTCTCGACGGTCGCCGGGATGGACAAGATAATCTTCGTCGACGACGGAAAGGTCGCCGCGGTCGGAACTCACAGGGAGCTCATCGCGTCCTGCCCGAAGTACGCCGGCATGGTTAAATTGCAGGAGCTCAAGTCAAAGGAGGAAGACAAATGAGAGAATTTTACCCGCTTTTAGTCGTGGGCGGAGTCATCGGACTCGTCTCGCTCGTACTGCTCATAGCCTTCCTTTCGATAAAGGACAAAAAAGAGGCGATCGGCTTCGATCGCCACATGAAGGATTCCGAGCTCGCGAAACGCCTTCTCGGCTACGCGAAGCCATACTCCGGAAGATTCGCGTTCATAATCTTCGTCATGCTGATCTCGGTCGCGTATGACGTCGTCTCGCCGATGCTGATCGGTCGGATCGAGAATATGATAAAGGAAGATTTCCCGATGCCGAAGCTCTTCGCGATGGTCGGAATCTACGCCTCGATACTCATAGTCTCGCTCGTCTGCACATATGTCCAGGCGATATTCCTGCAAAAGACCGGACAGAAGATAATCTCGGACATCCGCCAGGATCTCTTCTCGCACATCGAGTCGCTCTCGCACGCGCAGCTTAACTCGATCCCGGTCGGAAAGCTCGTTACGCGCGTCACAAACGACACCTACTCGCTGGCGTTCCTCTTCACGAACATACTCGTCAACCTGCTGAAGAACTGCTTCGTCATAGTCGGAGTGCTCGCGGCAATGCTCTGCCTGAACTACGAGCTGACGCTGATGGTGCTCTGCTTCGTGCCGTTCATAGTGCTCTTCACCGTCATCTTCCGCAAGTTCTCGCGAAAGGCATACCGCAGCGTCAAGGACTCAACGACCGACATAAACACCTTCCTCAGCGAAAATCTCTCGGGAATGAAGGTCATCCAGATCTTCGACCGCGAGGAACGGAAGTTCGACGAGTTCAGCCGGAAGAACAACAAGCTCGGAAAGGCGAAGTGCGAGCAGATACTCGTCTTCGGACTCTTTCGTCCGATAATCTACATGCTGTACGTCTCGTCGGTGTTATGCTTACTCTACCTGTGCGGGCGCGGATATATAAATAATGTAAGTTTTCTCGGACAGACGATCGACTCAGGCGTTCTGGTCTCGTTCTACATGTACATCTCGAAGTTCTTCAACCCGATTCAGTCGCTCGCCGAGCAGTTCAACATGCTCCAGTCGGCGTTTGCCTCGGCTGAGAAGATATTCACGATACTCGATATAGAGCCGGATGTCGTGGACGAGCCTGACGCGATAGATCTCGACCACGTCGAGGGAAAAATCGAGTTCAGAAACGTCTGGTTCAGATATGTCGAGGACGAGTGGGTGCTGAGAGATGTCAGCTTCACCGTTGAGCCGAAGCAGACCGTCGCGTTTGTCGGCTCGACCGGTTCGGGCAAGACGACGATACTCTCGCTCATCTGCCGGAACTACGACATTCAGAAGGGTCAGATACTGATCGACGGAACAGATATAAAGAAGATAAAGATCGCGTCGCTCAGAAAGCACTTCGGTCAGATGCTCCAGGACGTCTTCCTCTTCTCGGACACCATCCGCGGAAATATCCTGCTCCGCTCCGAAGGAATCTCCGATGAGGAGATAAACAAGGTCTGCCGGTATGTCAACGCCGACAAATTCATCGGAAAGCTCGCGAAGGGGCTCGACGAGGAGGTCAAGGAGCGCGGAAGCAACTTCTCCGCCGGTCAGCGCCAGCT
>CAKSOR010000216.1 GCA_934477985.1 uncultured Eubacteriales bacterium | reverse complement strand
GCACAAATAAGGTCGAAGCCCTGCGCGACGTGAATTTCAGCGTCGGGAACGGCGAATACGTCGCTATCATGGGCGAGTCCGGCTCGGGCAAAACCACCCTCCTCAATATCCTGGCGTCGCTCGACCGTCCGACCGCCGGAACTGTCATGCTCGACGGACGCGACTGCGCTTCGATAAAGCAAAAGGATTTAGCCGATTTCAGACGCGACAACCTCGGCTTCGTCTTCCAGGAGTTCAACCTCCTCGATACCTTCACCATCGAGGACAATATCTACCTTCCCCTTGTCCTCGCCGGGAAAAACTACAGCGAGATGCACCAGAAACTCGCTCCTATCGCCGAACGCCTCGGCATAACCGGACTTCTCACAAAATACCCCTACGAGGTCTCGGGCGGTCAGAAACAGCGCGCCGCGGTCGCCCGCGCTCTCATCACCGATCCCAAACTCATCTTAGCCGACGAACCCACCGGTGCTCTTGACTCAAAGTCAACCGACGAGCTTCTCCGCCTCTTCGGCGAGATCAATTCCTCGGGACAGACCATCCTCATGGTCACTCACTCGGTCAAGGCGGCAAGTAACGCCGGACGCGTCCTCTTTATCCGCGATGGCGAGGTCTTCCATCAGCTCTGGCGCGGAAACGACTCGAACGAACAGTTCTATCAGAAGATCACCGACACCCTCACCATGCTCCAGTCCGGAGGTGACGCGCGGTGAAGAAGATCGCTCTCTACCCCAGACTCGCCCTGATGGGCATCACAAAAAACAAACAGCTCTGCTTCCCCTACATCCTCACCTGCATAGGCATGGTCATGATGTACTACATCATGAAATCGCTCTCGGTCTGCGACCTGCTCAAAAACATCAGCCGCGGCGGGGCGCTCATGATGATCCTCACGCTCGGAAGAATAGTCATCGCCGTCTTCGCGCTGATCTTCCTCTTCTACACAAACTCCTTCCTCATCCGACGCCGGAACCGTGAGCTCGGACTGTACAATATCCTCGGCATGGACAAGCTCAATATCGCCTGGGTCATCTCGCTTGAGTCGATTATGACCGCCGCGGTCGGACTTTTCGCAGGACTCTTCTTCGGCGTTCTCTTCTCGAAGTTCGCCGAGCTCGGACTCCTGCGTGTCATCCGTGCCGATGTCGACTACACCTTCCGCGTGTCGCCGCTCGCGATAAGCGACACTATTGTCACCTTCACGGTGATTTTCGCGCTGATACTCATTTCATCGCTCCGTCATGTCGCGAAAACCGACCCGCTCACCCTGCTTCACAGCGAGAATTTCGGTGAGAAAGCCCCCAGGGCGAACTGGCTTCTGGCTGTTGTCGGCGCTCTTTTGCTCGGCGGGGCTTACGCGATCGCCATTAACCTTAAAGACCCCGCGTCGGCG
The DNA here is from genome assembly GCA_934477985.1 of uncultured Eubacteriales bacterium. Classification (GTDB taxonomy): domain Bacteria; phylum Bacillota; class Clostridia; order Oscillospirales; family CAG-272; genus Flemingiibacterium. The sequence continues at coordinate 3,863 of CAKSOR010000216.1, read as the reverse complement.
CTGCTCCTCTTCTTCATCGCCGTCATAATGGTCATTGTCGGCACATACGCGCTGATGACCGCCGGTTCGGTCACGCTATGCCGCATACTTCAGAAAAACAAGCGCTATTACTACAAGAAGAATCACTTTGTCTCGGTTTCGTCGATGACCTTCAGAATGAAGCGCAACGGCGCGGGTCTCGCGTCGATCTGCATCCTCTGCACGATGGTGCTCGTCATGATCAGCTCATCGCTCAGCCTCTATATCGGTATGGACGAGTCGATACGCACGCGCTATACCCGCGAGATACTGGTGAACGTCATCGAAGGATCTGTGGATGACATTATCGGCGACAATATCCCCTCGATACGCGGGCAGATCGACGAGAGAGTCAGATCGGTCGGTTCGTCGGTGAAAAATGTCATTGATTACCGTTACCTTTCAATCGCCGGGGTGTTTGAGAACGGACATCTCTCCTCAGCTCCGGATGATGATACGCTGAACCGCGCCAAAAGCGGGATGGCGTCTTATACGCAGTTCTATGTGATTCCGTACGAGGATTACAAAGCTCTCAGCGGCGATGAGCGCGAGCTGAGGAGCGGCGAGGTCTTCATAAGATGCGATACCCGCGACGATCTCCCCGCGAGAGTATCGATCGACGGCAGCGATTGGTATGAAGTCGCCGGCGCGACGATAGATTTCCCCGACAGCGGAAACGCCACCGTTATGGCGATGGACACCTATTTCATCATAACAAATGATCTTGAGAGCATCGCCGGAAAGATCGGCGCTGGCGACGATTACACGGGATTTCACTATGTTCCGCAGTATTTCTGGCTCTACGGATTTGACATCGGCGACGGCAACGACGCGCGGCTGGTCAGCGAGATATGCACAAACACCTTCGAGGGACGTTATGACCGGCTCTATGTCCAGTCGCGCGCCGAGAAGCAGAGCGACTTCATCGAGACCTTCGGCGGATTATTCTTCATCGGAGTGATCCTGAGTCTGGTGTTCATGACCGCGACCGTGCTGATAATCTATTACAAGCAGGTGTCGGAGGGCTACGAGGACCGCTCGCGCTTCGATATAATGCAGAAGATCGGCATGACCCGTCAGGACATCCGCAAGAGCATAAACTCGCAGGTGCTGACGGTATTCTTCGCGCCGCTCTGTCTTGCCGGACTGCACATGCTCTTCGCGTTCCCGTTCATCTGGCGGATGTTGCAGCTTTTCGCGCTCACGAACGTGAAGCTGATCGCGCTCGTCACGCTCGGCGCGTTCGTCGTGTTCGCGCTGTTCTATGTCATTGTTTACGCGATCACCTCGAGCGAGTACTACAAGATTGTAAGCGGGGAGGAGAAATGAAAACAGGCAGTTCCGCGCGTTTAACGTGTGGAACTGTCTGTATTTTTTGACTCAAGCTTGTATGATTGCTTTTCTGGCAAGTCCGAGACATTGCTGTTCAGAGAGAATTATCTGCGTCTCGCTTCCGTGTATTTCGGAATGATAAACATCATTTGACGTCGGTCGGTATGCGACATGGGCTGAAACGCTTACACAGTCGTCTACAGATACTGATGCTATATGTCCTTTCAGACCGCGTTCCTCACGCATGAAAGCTATGCCGTCTTTAAGCTCACGGTCATATAGTCGGTCTACGGACAGCCCGTTTTTGTCCTTGAAAGCTGCTGATGATAGTCGGTTGCCACGCCAAAAATCCGGACGTCTGTCCGGGGGATATACCGCTCGCAGCAGGAGCTCGTCATTTCTGAAGCTGTTGTCCATAGAACCTGTTCACTTCCGCGTTCATATTTTCCGGATCAATGAATCTGCGATCATACTTTTCATCGGGACTCTGATGGAATAATTTGCATTTTCCATTTTCGAACAGCTCGAATTCAAGGTAGTCCCCATTCTCCTTCTCATATTCGAACTGAATGCTGTCATTCGCGGTTGGGAAGATCATCGGCTGTCTGTCAAGTGTTGTGATCAGATCGCGCGATCTCTGGATAATTTCCTTTGAAAACGCTTCCGCTCCGTTGTCATTCCAGTTGTTTTTCAGAGATGCTATCTGATCGAGTATTTCGTTGTTTTTATAATATTCGAATGGCATTTCAACAATACCTCCGCTGGTTATATTCAAGCGGCTGATGCCTGATTCGTGCTCAGATGGCTCAACAAATGAAACGATCATGCTATTGGATGGCATATACATGCCGCCTGTGGGCAAAACACCAGACACACCTATGGCAGCCCATATCACGAATGCTGTTCCGAGCTTGTTTGTGCATGGACTTTTATTTTCATGGTATGTCGTAGTATTGCCATTTGATCCGCAGGCTATTATCCGCGGTATTGATTCTGCTTTGCAGTTATTCATTTTTCGCAGAGATATACCGGTATCTCACAATTACCGATGAATTCACCATTGACCTCCACTCGCAGATGGAATACGCCTTCCATCCTGAAAGCGACATTGCGCATGTCCATACATATCAGGCATCCGCGCTGCTCGACAGGCATGGATTCAGCCGCTGCGTCTACAGGTATATTCATTTCACCTGGGGTAAATACCTCATTTTCATCAGGATCCATAACCGTCAGCTTGAGTTTATTCCCATCCTTGGTTATGTCGATGCCAGCTACTCCAAGGGCAAAGCAGAAGGACAGCGCGCTCGGAATAAATTGCGGCTTCAACAGCATTGTCGGCTTCGCGAGAAGTTGGTTTACGTTCCCGTTCTGATCGGGCGCGTTTATTATTCCGTCACTTAATATGTAACGATGTAATTCGTATCATTAAGAATATCACATCCTGTATCTTTTATTTTTCCAAACCATTTTGCCATCTGAGATAATTATATCACACATATCTCATTTTGTCAAGAAATAATGACAACATTGAATGCAAAAATATCAGCGGCGATTGTCAGGCTGTAGCCTTTCACACCTCAAAATCACACCATATCGGCGAGTGATCGCTCACATCGAGCGCGTACTGGTCGCTCACTATCCCGAACTTCATCGCCTTGATCTCCCCGCGGAAGACGATATGGTCAAGCGACTTCGTATAGTCGTCGGTTGTCTTCGTGCCGTGGTACTTGCCGTCCGCGCCTCTGACCGGGTCGTTGTTATACGAGCCCTCTTTGGTAGTCTCAACCGCGTCCTCCTCCGCCAGCTTCCAGCCCGCCGCCTTGAAATAATCGAGCGTCGGAAGGCTGTATCCGCTGTTCAGGTCGCCGAGAGCAACTGCCGGGATGCCATACTTTTCGCACATCTCAATCGCCTTGTCGGTCAAAAGCGCCGCGTTGGAGACCCGCAGCAGGTCGTGCGGCTTTTCACCCTGATATTTCCACCAGAAGTGCGTGCAGAAAACCGCCAGCTTCTTCCCGCTCGCCTTCTCCTCGAAGACTCCCCAGGTCGAGCCCTTCGTATAGTCCGGCGTGTCGCGGAAATATATGAATCCGCACTCTATGAGGTCAAATTTGTCTTTCTTATAGATGAGCGGAACGAGATTTGTTTCGGGCGCGTCCGCCGGCTCGACGAAGCTGTAGATCTCCTTCAGCCTTGCGAAGAGCTTTGAGGCGTGCCAGTTCCTGGTCGCCTCCTGCATCGCCAGAAAGTCGGGCGAGTAGCTGTCGACTACCTTTCCGATGCCGCCCTCGCGCTCCTCAACCGGATTTCCGAAGTAATCTCCCCAGATATTGAAACTCATTATGCGTATCATATTTCTTCTCCTTTATGGAAAAAGAGCCGCCACGGTTAAGGCAATACCGCGTAATTCTAAGCACGTAGATGCGTCAGCGGATTTTTCGTCAGACTAAACAAAAATTCGCAGGCGTGGTAGGTCCCACGTCAAGAATTTTTGTGACGTATGACGGAAA
>CAKSOR010000215.1 GCA_934477985.1 uncultured Eubacteriales bacterium | reverse complement strand
GGTGAACTGCGGAATAAGGTTGTGCTTCTGGAAAATGAAGCCGGTGTAGCTGCCGCGGAAGCGCGAAAGATCGTCGGGTGCCATCTGCGTGATGTCGTGTCCGCGGATGAACACGTGCCCCGAGTTCGGTACGTCAAGTCCCGCGCAGATTTGCAGGAGCGTCGATTTTCCCGATCCGGACGCGCCGATTATCGCGACAAATTCTTTGTCTTTCACCGTCAGATTCGCGCGGTTTACCGCCGTCACCACCGTGTCGTACTGCCGGTACTGCTTGATAATTGATTCGCAGCTGAGTATAACTCCCATTTTTTGGTATTCCTTTCAGTTTGTCATCTCTCCGCGGCTCGTTATTTTGCACAACGCGCCGCGGGCTTTGCTAATAATTTTACATTATTTGTGAATATTATTCGTCTCCGGTGTATTCCTTGGAATTCTCGGTGACAGAGAAGCGCTTGAAGAAGCTCTTCAGCGGCAGCATTGATGAGAAATATCCGCAGAGCAGCGACATCACGACGCTGAAGATCTGCGCGATCACCGGAATGTGCACCGCGTAATAGTACGACGTCGTGCCGCCGTAAAGCGCCGGCGGGATGCGCGTCACCGCGAGCTGGATCAGCGTGATCATCAGCCACGACAGCAGCAGGCAGGAAACCATCGAAATTCCCGCGAGTGTCAGTCCGTTCTGGCGGGACAGGCGCTTGATGTCGTCCTTGATAGTTCCGAGCCACAACAGAACCGAGAACTCTTTTTCTCTCTTTTTCACAAACAATGTCTGTGAGAAGAACCAAATCAGCGGCGAAATTGCTAAAACCAGGAAAGAAATCGCAATGATCAGCGCATAATAGTTCATTGAGCGCGTGATCAGGTAGTTCGAGTTGACGTGGTTGTCGGTCAGCAGGATGCGTCCGTTGTACAGGGAAGTATATGCTCGAATTCTGTCGAAGATCGCTTTTGTCTCGGTTGACTCGAGATTTCGGTCGATGTAGAGCTCGATTGTCGTCGGCTCCGCCGCTTCGTCGTGCACCAGCTTGCGATAGACCGCCTTCGAGACGTAGATCGGGCTTCCGCCGAGAGTAGACATTCCGTCGATTACCGCGCAGACGTGCAGCTCGATGTAGTCCATGTTGTAGAACTGGAGCTCCTGTCTGAGACGCGCTTTTCCGGTCAGATTTATGTCGATCGCGCGCTTTTGTCCGGCAAATGCACCAACTTTTATCGTGTCTCCGATCTTATAATTGCACACTTTTTTGTTGCCCATATAATTCGACACGATAACCGCCGTTTCGTCGGTCAGGATTTCATAGGGATCGCCCTTGACTTTATAGGTGTAGAGGTCGCTCGTCAGCGTGTCCAGCAGCGATTTGTCGGTCATTATGTAGTTGACGTCGCTCGTCGCGCGGAAGTCCGGGTCGCTCTCCGGTACCACGAAGCCCGCGCCGGGCAGCATCGCCGACGCCGTGATCAGCGTGTTCGAACGGTAGCCGAGCGCGTCGGCTTCGGCGTACGCCGAGACCCGGTCGATGCCTTCAATCGCATCTAAATCTGTAGGAATTTCGTCCGACCAGATGTTCGGGGTTGTGATCGACGCCGTGAACTGCGCCTTCGAGTAGTCGCGGATGTACGCGTACATGTCCGCGACGTAAAATCCGCTGACGAAGACCGACGAGAAGCCGACCGCCGTGATGATCATCACCGCCAGGTACTTGCGGAAGCGCCACATCGACGCCAGCTCGTATTTCCGCGGGAATTTCAGGTTGTAGAAGTCGAACGAGCGGCGCGGCGACACTACGAGATTAGAGTTGTCCTCGGTGACTATCAGGTTGGTAACCTGTCCGCGTGACACGCGCCACATCGGGAAGCAGACCGAAACCGCGACGATTATTATATTAATGATGAAAACTTTCAGCAGCGCCAGCCAGTTGTAGCCGAAATCAAAGCCTTCGCCCTTGTAAATCAGCCATATTACACCTGTAGAGAACAGCTGCGACGGGATGAAAGTCATCAGCGAGACCACCATCATCTCCCAGAACGACGTTTTGCAGAGCTGTTTGAAGTCCGCGCCGAAGCTCATATAGATTCCGTACTGGAATTTGTAGTGGTTTACTCGAATTCTGTAGATCGACGTGATCAGCAGGATCGAAACGACCGTCATTATCGCCGCGAAGGCGATGTAGCTGACCATCGTGCTGACCTTGTATGTGTCTAATTTGTAAACTTCCGAGTAATTATATTTTAACGCTTCGCCCTGTTTTGCGTAGGATTGCAGATAGGGGATGTATTTGTTCTTGAATTGTCGGAAATCGTGCTCTGGGTCGGTGCTTCTGAAGTCGAGATATACGTCATATGTAGTGGAGTCGTCAGCCGCGTGGTAACGGTCAACGATTCGTACGATATCGTAAATATAGTCGCTCGCGAAGACGCGAAGTTCGTCATTCTGCAAGAATATCGTCTGATAATAGTTCAGATCGAGCAGCACTATGTCATAATCGTACTCGTCGTAAATTATATCCTCGGTTATCGCCGTGTTCAGGTCGCTCGAGACCGTCAGCATGCCGAAAAAGCTCTGGATCAGGAAGAGTGCCGCGACGAAACTGATGTACTGCTTCCAGTTGAATTTGACGCTTTTGAACGCCATTTTAAAATTCTCAAAACAATCGATTAAAAATGCTCCCAAAATATCACATCCGGTTCTTGAAATTTGACCGGTCCCGACCGCGCGTCGTCTGTCCGGTTCAATGCTTCTATTATAATATAAAATTATGGCTAAACTATGACATTCCGTGAAAAAATAACGATATTTGTAGGAATTACGGCGTAGAAAATTGTGCGCTTTTTTTGTGCACTTTGCCATATTTATCTAAAATTCGCCGCGGGACTTGACAGAACGCGCTTTGTGGTGTATAATTGTTGCAATGAACCTCTGAAAGGACATATGATGATGAAGGATTTTCAGGAAAATATCGTTCCGGCGACAAATCAAAACCGGAAGGATATCTTTTTGGGCAGCAAAAACGGCTCGCCACGCGTACTTTTCGTCGGCAATTCGATAACACGCCACGGTATCAAGCTTGACATCGGCTGGGATCGCGAATGCGGGATGGCGGCGAGCGACGTCGATCACGATTACGTGCACGTTTTCGGGCGCGCGTTCAGGGAGGCGCACCCAGACGCGGCGTTCGGAATTCTACAGGTAGCAAACTTTGAACGCAACTTCGACAAGAATTTCGATCTCGAGACCTATCGCGAGGTCAAGGACTGGCAGCCCGACATAATTTTCACGTTTTTCGGCGCGAATGTCAGCAGAGAATACGATAATGCCGAGTCTCATGATGTTAATTTCGGCGATATGTACGAAAAGTTGATCGCCTATCTGAGAACGGATTCGACAAAAGTCTTCCATTCCGAGGGGTACTACATCCGTCCGGTGCTTGACGCCGAGAAAAAAGCCGCCTGCGAGCGCTTCGGCGACGTCTGGGTGCCGATGAGCGACATCAATTCGCGCGCCGACACGCATGGTTTGTTTAATCATCCGAATGATTTTGGCATGCAATTGATTGCTGAGAGATTCCTCTCTTTTGTCAAATAACAAAAAATCGAGGCTTGAGCGCCTCGATTTTTGTTTAACTTGCCTGTGCATGAAGGTCTTCGTTCTGTTCCTCAACCGCGTTGAACACACGGAGCAGGTAGTACGCGCCCTCCGGATAGAACTCGTCAACTGTCGAAAGTCCCGTGACTTTTATGCGGACAGGGAAGGGCGAAGCCGCTATGACCGCCATCCGACTGCAAAGCTCGTGCCAGAACGCTTTGTCGCTGAGTCCGAGCGCCGACACGCCCATCCCGAAAGCGCGAGCGAGTGTGCGGAAAAAACCTGATTTTGTTGTGCAATTTGACAAATTTGCTATGTAAACTTTCATGGTCTGATTCTGAACAGCCGTCATTGTAACCTCATCCCTTTCGTTTTGATGGGATAATTATACCATAACGGCTGTCAAAAGTCAAGCGGCACGCGATTTTTGTAGGGAAATTGTAATCTTTCTGACAGGTTTCTGCAATCTTAGCCGCGCGCCAGGATTTTCTTGAACGCGGGGATGTTGCAGATGATGATTGTGCCGATCATCGTGAAAACGCACTCGGGGAGCATGTACGCGCCGTTGTAGAGCAGCGAGTAGAGGAAGGGGTTCATGTCGGTCGACGCCCAGATCGTGCAGCCCGAGATGTAATGGCAGACAAAACGCGCGAAAACCGCCAGGAAAACGCCGATTATGATGCCTTTGTTCCCCTTGCCGCGGAAAAATCCGGTGATTCCGAGGACGCTGAACGCTACGATGTAGTCGGCGAGGATGCAGACGATCAGGATGACCGGCGAAAGTCCCCAGGAGAAGACCGAACTTGTGAACAGTTGCAGAAGCGAATAGATGAAGCACGAGCCGAAGCTCCACTTCGGGCCGTACATGAAGCCGATCAGGCAGACCGGAAGCATCGAAAGCGGCGTCACCGAGCCACCGAAGGGCATTTCCAACACCTTAAAAAGGCTCAGGACGAACGAAAGGGCAATCAGGATCGCGCATTCGACCATGATGTGCAGTTTTGAGTTTTTCATAAACTCCTCCGAAAATTAAAATTACTCCGAACGAATAATCGCCTCGGAGTTTTTCGTGAAGTTTCTGAAAACTTTCTGAAACTTTTCATATATTCTTCCTACGCCGGAATTACCCGTACAGGTTCGCGGGTTCGGGCAGACGCCCATCTCAGCCTTTCAGCACCCCGGATTATTCAATTAAGAGCATATTTATTATACCATACGCACGGAGAATTTTCAAGTGTCAAAGCGACGAATTTTCGTGCTTTTTCGTGGGATTTTTGTGCGTGTGCGCTCTTTTGTAAGACTTGCACAATTTTCTGTGGCTTGCGGCAGCAAACTTCTCTGTCTTTGCGTGCATTATTTTCATTTTTCCTGTTTACAGAACCGTTTTTTTGTGATATAATATGTATTGGAACGCGAGGGGAATGCGAGTCTTTTCGCGCGTCCGCTTTTTCATTAGGATTCTCCGTCCGGAATGCGAGCCGGGCGGAGATTTTTTAGTAATTTCATGTTTTACAATGTCAGTTTTGGAGGAAAAATATGGAAGACGAACGTCAGCCAACCGTCGTTCGCGTCGGTGTCCGCGAGCTCTGCGACTTCACCTGTCGCTCCGGAAGCCTGGATCAGTTCGCAGGCGTCAAGCGGATGGTCGAGGGGACGCGCTTGCACAATATTGTACAAAGC
>CAKSOR010000214.1 GCA_934477985.1 uncultured Eubacteriales bacterium | reverse complement strand
CGACTTTAGCGTATGAAAATGGCGATGAAATCGTCATTTTCATTTACAAGTCAGGAGGGTTATCGAACAGGTCTATTAAAGTCCTGAAAACATGTTTTTTCGGGGCTTTTAATTTTTTTCGAATAAATTTCGCGAAAACTATTGCAAAATCCGAAAAAATGTGGTATAATAGGGCGTGCTGTTACGGCGTTGCTGTTATAGCATTGTAAAGTTATACTTGACTCTACAAAACTCTACACTACAATAGAGTTTGCTTTGAGGCAGACTCGCAGGAAAGGCTTTCAACATGGAAAGAGAAAAATTTGGCTCACGGCTCGGGTTCATACTGATCTCAGCCGGCTGCGCGATCGGACTCGGCAATGTCTACCGATTCCCGATCATCACAGGAGCGTACGGAGGCGCGGCGTTCGTCCTCGTCTACATCGTGTTCCTGATTCTCCTAGGACTTCCGGTCATGACGGTCGAATTGACTGTCGGACGCGCAAGTCAGCGCTCAATAGCGACCTCCTTCGACGTACTCGAGAAAAAGGGTCAGAAATGGCACTTAATGAAGTACCTCGGCATCATCGGCAACTATCTTCTGATGATGTTCTACACCTGTATCGCCGGCTGGATGCTGATCTACTTCATAAAGTACGTTGACGGCTCGATACTCAACTTCCACGGTGGTGAAGAGCTCGGCGGCGTATTCGTCGGCATGATCTCGAACACCGGACTCATTACGGCGGCGACCTTCGCCACGATCCTGATCTGCTTTGCGATCTGCGCGCTCGGACTTCAGAACGGCGTTGAGAAAATCACCAAAGTCATGATGGCGCTTCTGCTCTTCCTCATGATCGGACTCGCGGTCTACTCCTGCACGCTCTCGAACGCCGGCGATGGACTCAGATTCTACCTCATCCCCTCGTTCGAGAAGATGAAGGAATCCGGCGTCTGGACGGTCATCTCGGCGGCTATGGGACAGTCGTTCTTCACGCTCTCGATCGGCATGGGCTCGATCGCGATCTTCGGAAGCTACATCGGCAAGGACAAGCGGCTTCTCGGCGAGGCAGGCACTATCGTCGCGCTCGACACCTTTGTAGCGATCATGGCGGGCATCATAATCTTCCCGGCTTGCTTCACCTACAACGGCGGACAGACGGCTGACGCGGGCTCTGTCGGCGCTTCCTTCCTCTTCACGACGCTCTCGAGCATCTTCAATGAGATGCCTGGCGGACGTATAATCGGCTCGCTCTTCTTCCTGTTCATGATCTTCGCCGCGTTCTCGACAGTCATCGCGGTCTTTGAGAACATCATGTCGTTCTGGCTTGAGCTCACAAAGCTAGGCCGCCGCGTCATCGCGATCATCAACGTCGTCCTGCTGCTCGTCCTCTCGCTCCCGGCGGTCTTCTCGCTGAGCATCTGGTCTGACATCACGGTCATGGGCTTCGGATTCCTCGACCTTGAGGACAAGCTCGTATCGAACCTCATCCTCCCTGTCGGCTCGCTGATCTACGTGCTTTTCTGCACGAGAAAGCTCGGCTGGGGCTGGAACAATTTCATCACCGAGGCAAACACCGGCGAAGGACCGAAGTTCCCGAAGTGGATGAAGCTCTACATGACCTGGATTCTGCCGCTGATCATCATCATCGTCCTCGTCATGTCGGTAGTTCCGATGTTTATCTGACCCGATCTGTTGTGCAATCTGCCGTATTTTGACGAATTGTGAAAAACCTATTGACAAATCGTTGGAAATGTGGTATCATATTAAGGTAATAAAAACACCCCGCTGAAATCATTTGAATCGGTTGATCGCGATCTTCCGAAACAAGTGGCGGAGGGGACTCCGGAGAATCCCGATAAACGGGTGCCGAAGGTGCAAAGTGTATGCCGTCAGCTGACAAACACTGAATCTCTCAGGCAAAAGAATGGAGCAAATACTCGACTGAACGTGAGTCTCTGTATTTACGCTGTTTCCGGAAGAAACTTCTTGAAAGAAAGGCATAAATATGGAGACTCTTCTTCACATCGTACAAAAAATCAACGCATACCTCTCGGATTACATTCTGATAATCCTGCTCATCGGATGCGGACTTTTCTTCACTATCAAGACAAAGTTCGTTCAGATCCGCTGCTTCGGCGAGGGAATGAGACAGGTCTTCGGAAACGTCTCGCTCAACGGCAAGAAGCATGAGAGCGGAATGTCGTCCTTCCAGGCGGTCACAACGGCAATCGCGGCTCAGGTCGGAACCGGCAACATCGTCGGCGCGTGCGGAGCTATCCTGATAGGCGGTCCGGGCGCGATCTTCTGGATGTGGATAATCGCCTTCTTCGGCATGGCGACGATCTACGCCGAAGCGATCCTCGCGCAGAAGACCCGCGTCACAAAGGAGGACGGAAGCGTTCACGGCGGTCCGGTCTACTACATAAAGACGGCTTTCAAGGGCAAGTTCGGCACCTTCCTCGCCACCTTCTTCGCTATCGCGATCACCCTTGCGCTCGGCTTCATGGGCTGTATGGTTCAGTCAAACTCGATCGGTGAGACCTGCCAGAACGCGTTCGGCATCCCCTCGTGGATCATCGGACTCGTAATTACCGCGCTCGCGGCGGTAATCTTCCTCGGCGGCGTCAAGAGACTCGCTTCGGTCACGGAGAAGCTCGTTCCGGTCATGGCGGTTCTCTACCTCATCGGCGGCATCATCGTGCTCATCGCGCGCATCAAGTATGTTCCCGAAACCTTCGGCATGATCTTCAGATACGCCTTCCAGCCGAACGCGATCATCGGCGGAAGTCTTGGCTACGCGATCAAGACCGCGATCAGTCAGGGCGTCAAGCGCGGACTCTTCTCCAACGAAGCCGGCATGGGTTCGACTCCTCACGCGCACGCGCTCGCTAATGTTGAGAATCCCCACAAGCAGGGCGTCGCGGCAATGATCGGCGTCTTCATCGACACCTTCGTTGTCCTCACGATGACCGCGCTCGTTGTCATCTCGACCCTCTACGCTGGCAACGGACCGCTCGCGGGCGGCTCGGCTGACGGAATCAGCAAGACCAACATGGCTCAGCTCGCCTTCTCGAATGTATTCGGAACCGGACTTGGCAACGCGTTCGTCGCGATAGCGCTTCTCTTCTTCGCGTTCTCTACGATTCTCTCGTGGAATCTCTTCGGCAAGATCAACGTTCAGTACCTCTTCGGCAAGAAAGCGACTGTCGTCTACACAATCATCGCGCTCGTCTTCATCTTCCTCGGCTCGATTCTCTCGAACGACCTCGTCTGGGAGCTGACCGACATGTTCAACAACCTGATGGTCATCCCGAACGTAATCGGTCTGATCGGACTCTCCAGACTCGTCACGGTTGTCGCGTCGGACAAGAAAAAGAAGAAATAATCAAAATTCAACAAAAAATGCAGCCGACGGGCTGCATTTTTTTGCGTCAGATGCTGTTCTTTTGGGAACAATTTCATAAGATCCGCGTCTAATTGTACAGCGCATAACCGCAAATAAATTTTCCAAGGTAGCATATGAAACCGTTTTTCAAGAATCATTGGCATCATTTTGTCCTGACAGCGTTTCTGTTCATACATGGGCTGACTAGCGCGTTCACGACGATTTTCGGCGACGACTACTATTACGCCGCGTTTGTAAAGCGCGGAAAAGATTACTTTATCAGCGAAAACATTTTCCATTATCTGCACACAAACGGACGCGCGTTTGTGCACCTGCTCGATGAGCTGCTGATCGGCTGGAGCTTCTGGGCTTGGCGGATATTCAACGTGATCTGTCTTGGCGCGCTTGTCGTCGGGATTGCGAAGCTCGCCGCGCGGAGCTATCTCGCGGAGCGTGACGAAGGCGTCTATCAGAAATCGCTTGCGCTGACCTGCGGAATCTTCTGCCTGACCGACGTGATGATACTGCGTCAGAGCTTCTATTGGGCGACCGGAATGATGAACTACATCTTCCCCGCTACGCTGATGATCTGGTTCTATTACCTTTTCCGCAAGGATTTCGAGGGATTCCGCGGGAGCTGGCTGCTGGTCATTCCGGCTTTCATCGCCGCGGCGACGACTGAACAGGCATCGGCGGCGGTTGTTTTAGTGACACTCTGCTTCATCGTCTCGTCGTTCGTGGTAAAGAAAAGAATGCCGCGCCCGGCGTATTTCGGCGCGTTCCTGGCGTCAGTGGTCGGATTCTGCACGCTCTATCTGTCGCCCGGAAACTCGGAGCGAACGAGCTATTACCCGGAGTTTTACAGTCTGAGCTTTTTAGGGCGGATGGGGAAAAATCTCAACGAGTTGACCGGGATAATTTTCCAGCGCGGCGGACTTTGCGCGGTCGTGATGATTCTGTTCCTGCTGATTGCGGTCATATGTTTCAGGTACTACAATGAGCGAAAAACACCGCTTGTCCCGCTGTTGCTGGGAACTGAAACGTTTCTGGCGCTTGGCATCTACGCTTTCGCTCTGAACGCGAAGGACGGGCTTTTTGAACTTTGGTGGATGAAGGCTCTGCTGCTTATTCCGATAGTTTCGGCGATGATCTTCAGCGCGGTGAAGTATTTCAAGGAGCATGAGATCGACGAATTATATTTTGTCTGGTGCGCGGTCGCGATGCAGTGCGCGATGCTGCTGTCGCCCGAGTTCGGACCGCGGACGCTGACTATGAGTCTGGTCACGATCTGCGTACCGCTGGTCAGACGGGTGATTGAGCTCGACTCGGTCTGGCTGAGATTCTCGCTCGCCGGAATAGCGTTTGTTTTGCTGCCTTGGTATCTTAAATTCACGGGGCTGCTAGTGCTGGTGTTTATCGGGGTGTTTATCGTCGGGATGGTTGTTTGCGGGCTTATCGGTCAGAATGGGCTTTCAGAGATTGCCGGATGCGTTTTCATCGCGCTGGCACTCGCTCAGTTTTCGACTGTCGCAGCGGGATACCATGGAAATGTCGCGGTGCTGGAGATGAATCAGGCGAACATCGAGGCATATCTCGCAGAAGATGAGCCGCCCTCCTCAATCATATTCTACTATCTGCCCTACGAGCAATATCGCTACACGATGCCGTACGACAACCCATATCACGCCGGGAAGTTGCTTGAACTGTATGGAATCAACCCGGATATCACGATCTGGTACGAGTTCCTGCCGCAATACGACTACAATTGACGCTTAACGCGAGAAAACGCAGCCGGAGCAACGGCTGCGTTTTCAATTTCACTCTGCATAAGCGTTCGCGGCTGGCAGGGGGCGCTGCGCGCCCTCCGGCACGACAGGCGTGCCGGACGGAGCGGCTTGCCGCTCCGCCTGCCCGCGTTC
>CAKSOR010000213.1 GCA_934477985.1 uncultured Eubacteriales bacterium | reverse complement strand
AGGTCGCAAAGCAGCTCGACGCGAATTTCGAAGCCGAAAACGGAAAGTACGTCAAAGCGCTGCTCTCGGGCAGCGAGAAATACGGCGGAGGAGAGACGCTCGGCGACAAGTGGGCGGTGAGGATAAGCAAACTCTGGACAAAGCTCGTCAGGGCGCAGTGCGAACGTTATCCGGGAATCTGCTTCATCCCGGGATTCTTCTCCTGGTCGAACACGATAATGTTCGGAAAGCAGGTCGGCGCGACTCCGAACGGTCGCAGCGCCTATGGTCCGATAAATCACGGTGCGAACCCGAACGGCGGCTTCCGTCACGACGGCGCGGTGACCGCGATGTGCAATTCAATCGCCGCGATTCAGCCGGGCTTTGGCAACACAGCTCCGGTGCAGCTCGAACTCGACCCGGGAATCGCCGACTCGGAGATCGGAGTCAGGAAGATGTGCGCGATGATAAAGACCATCCTTGCGACCGGCAACACGCTTCTCAACATCAATATAATCGACGCCGAAAAGATACTCGAAGCCGACAAAGACCCGTCGAAGTACCCCGATCTTGTCGTCCGCGTGACCGGCTTCACGGCTTTCTTCTCGATGCTCTCGCCGGAATTCCGCAAGCTCGTGGTTGACCGCGTCAAATCAGTAAACAATAGACATGTTCGATAACCCTCCCGACATGTCAATGAGTTGGCTTTGCCAACTCATAAAATGCCGATTTTATCGCCATTTTCATACGCTAAAGTCGGGTTATCGAACATGTCTAAAGAAATAGTCTGAAAGGAACACTACAATGGTAAAAATCGAAAAAATTCTCACGAAAGCCCCCGGCGTCAGCGCCACCGGATACCTTGAAAACGAAATCGCCGGACTCCACCCGCTCGCGTGGACGGCTGAGGCGGGTCAGACGCTGAGCTTCAACCCCTGCGGATACTATCACATCCTCGTGCTCGTCACCGGCAAGGCTGTGTTCGAGTCGGACGGCAGCACCTTCACCTCGGACGGAAAGTGCACCTACGTTCCCGCGCCCGACAAAGCGCTTACGGTCAGGGCTGAGACCGACATCTACCTTATGGAATTCGCGTTCGACAAAAAGGAGACCGACACCGCCGACATAGTGAAATTCGGCACGAAGTTCCCGCTGGCGATTCCCTATCAGGACTCAATCCAGTACATCGACCCCTACAAGAGCCAGAAGACGATAAGCCGCATGATGATCCCGCACGAGATCCTGCCGCGCTTCTCGATGGGCTCGGTCGAGACCTGGGGCGACGACCTTGTAAAGCCGCACACTCATCCGATGCTCGACCAGCTCTTCTTCAGCTTCCCGGAGAACGACATGGACGTGCTGATAGACGGCGCGGCGTACCCGATGGGCGGCGACATGATCCTGCACATTCCGCTCGGCTCTGACCACGGCGTGAAGGTCGACGGCAATCGCCACCTCCACTACATGTGGATAGACGTCATGCCGGATCAGGCAAAGGGGCTCGAGCGGCTCAACCGCACGCACAAGCCGACCGGACTCAACCGCAGCTTCAGCGCAGACGGGAAGGAAAATTGAATTCACGCAGGCGCTCTCAACCCGAGGGCGCTTGATTTTTTCACATTTTTATGTTATAATTAATAGACCTGTTCGATAAACCGACCATAGCGTATCAAATCGGCGATTTGATTGACATGTCAGGAGGGTTATCGAACAGGTCTATTGAAAACCAAACGGAGGACAGCCATGGCGACCTGGATAACTCACCTGATAATCGCGGACAGACTTCTCACGCGCTTCGACCTCGACCGCCGCGCGTTCTGCGTCGGAAATATCGCGCCCGACTGCAATATCGAGAATTCAGACTGGACTTCCTTCACGCCGCCTCGCGAGGTCACGCATTTCATGAGCGACAGGCGCAAGACCTTCGCCGACTGCGAGGATTTCCGCGGAAAATACCTCTCTGAGCCGGTCGAACCACCCCGCCGGGATTTTCTGCTCGGGTATTATTCGCACCTGCTGACCGACGTGGCGTTCCAGGACATGCTCCGCGACGAATCGCGCGTCAAAACCGCCTGGAAGCGCGTGACGGCGTCCGAACTCGCCGGAAAAGCCGCCGGAATGCCGGAGAGCTTCGACTCGCTGAAGAAGCTTATCCCGAGAGAGCGCCACGAGCGCGAGTTCGAATATCTCGAGGCGCTCTATCTCGCTGCGCACCCCGACTCGGGCTATCTGACCGAGATCCTGCCGCTGAAGAGCTTTCCCGACTATCTCGACTTCCTGCCCCCCGGCGCGATCGCGCGGAAAGTTAAGCTGATGACTCTTCCAAGCCCCGAGCCGGTCAGGCTGGTGTTCATCTCAAAGCCCGAATTTGACACCTTCATTTCTGATACCGTCACGATGATCGCCGGAATGCTCGAAAATCTCGCCCCGCTTCATGTATAAAAAAACTGCTGACAGACCCGTCAGCAGTTTTTTATATGATTATTTTTTCAGCGCTCCGAATGCGTCGATTACCTTGGCGTAGTATTGTTCAGCAGCGGGAGCATTTTCTGCGTAGTATGATGCAAAATCCTTCGATCTGCTATTTCCAATCAGCTTCTGGAACGTAAACGATATCGCATTCATGTTGCCATAAACATAACCGAAATCGAATACACGACTGTCAACTATCATGTCGAGCATCTTGACAGACTCATCGTCATGTGAATATTTTACCTTCAGAGCGACCTCATAATAAGCCGGGAAAACTATCTTCTTCGACTCCGCGTTGAGCGCTTCAGTGATGATCCCGACGAACTCGGGATCGCTGATAGTCACCGGAACTGCGAGCGCCGCGTGATAGCCATCAACCATCGTCTTGTACTCAGCCTGATTCTCGTCGAGCTTCGGATAAGGCAGGATTCCGTACTCGCCCTTGCGGTCGCGGAAATAGTTGACCGTCATGTCGAGCGTACCGGGAATCATCGCCGTCAGATCATCTCGGAAAGAAAATGCCGTGATGAAATGTTCAAGACTTGCGGTCGTAACATAGCTTGGACGAGAATAACAAACACCGTCAGTCTCAAGACAGAGTTGGTAAACCTTTTCGACGATAGAAACTGTTCTTTCGTTGTTGTAAGTAAAGTCTTTTGTACCATCGCTGTTATTCGTGAAGATCTTTGCTCCTGATGTCCAGTAATAGGTATTGAGAGCTGATTTTAAGGTCGTAGTGAGTCCATAGTAGTCAAATTCGTCCTTTTCTCCGTTTCCGTTGAAATCAACA
Organism: uncultured Eubacteriales bacterium; assembly: GCA_934477985.1. GTDB lineage: Bacteria > Bacillota > Clostridia > Oscillospirales > CAG-272 > Flemingiibacterium. Next base: position 2,051 of record CAKSOR010000213.1, on the reverse strand, counting down.
TAGATATCTTTTACAAGGTTCATAACATAATCAAGCGTCCATTTTCCGTCATTCACGACCGCATAGAGATCATCAAAATGAAAGTCCTCCGCCGCTTTTTTGTCATAGAAATAGCAGTAAGTCGCCGCGAGACTCGACAGCGAATAGTCGCCGACTGCCATCAAAGCTATACCGTCATATGTCAGATCTTCAACAGTTGACGGCGACCACCACGGTTTTTCGAAGTTTATGTATGGTATTTCATACAAGTTCATCAAGACGCCATCAAGCGCTAAACCACCAAGCGAAACGATGTGATGCGCAGCCAGTTGAAAGGTTTCTTCACCAGCCAGAACGGTATTCTTAATGTGATTTGTCGTCTCACCGTAAGTTGCCTTCGACATGGTCTCAAGAGTGACGTCAAAGCGCTCCATGACCTTTTGATTACGTTCATAAACAGCGTCATTGACGACATCGCCGTTAGCTTCATCTGCCTTATAATCGGCGATAAGCTGATCAAAGGTCAGCGTCGTAAAGGTCCGACCGTCGAATTTCTTGTCCGGCAGATCGTCGGAAATTTCCGCAGACGCGCTTTCGACCGGTTCGGTATCGGTGTTGGCAACGGTAGTCTCGGGAATTTCAATGGAAGTCGAGCCGCAGGATGCCAGAAGTGAGATGAGAATCGCCAGAGTGAGTGCCAATGTTCGTTTCATAGTGCAAATATCCTCCTTGCAGGATCGAATAGAATTAATTTACTACTGAATTATACCATAAAAATGCACCATTGTCAAGTATTTTCTGACCGATTTTTAGCAATTCAGCACATAGCAAAAAAAAAAAAAAAAAAAAACGGTTAAAAATTTGTGTATCACGGCGAAAATTCACAATTCAAAAAAATCGCCGCCACATTCAGTGACGGCGATTTTTGCGATAATATCATCGATTGTAGAGCCGCTTCGTCTCGTATTTCGGCTCGCAGGTCAGGTTTACGCCAAGCTGCTTGAAGGTATTGACGTCGCGCTCGGAGAGAATGACCGTCGAATGCGCGTCGCAGCCGCGGAGCTTGTCAAGCTGGTCGATCGCAAGCTCAGCCTCGGGCGAGGTCAGCGCGCAAATCGAGAGCGCGATCAGAAGCTCGTCGATGTGCAGGCGCGGATTCTGATTTCCGAGGTGGTCGACCTTGAGGTGCGAGATCGGCTCGATTATCGAGTGTGAGATCAACGCGTGGTCGTCGGGAATGCCGGCGAGCTGCTTCAACGCGTTCAGCAGGAGCGCCGACGACGCGCCTAAAAGCTCGGAGGTCTTGCCGGTGACAATCTGCCCGTCGGGGAGCTCGAGAGCCGCAGCGGGCGCTTCGGTCTGGGTCTCCTTCCCGACCGCAGCCGAGATGACCTTGCGGTAATCGACCGAAAGTCCCGCCTGTTTGAGTAAAAGCTCCATCTTGTAGACGAGCTCGGGGCTCTCCTTGCCCTTCTTGACGTCGCAGAGCGCCGTGTAGTAGCGTCTGATTATCTCTTTTCTCGCCGCGTCGCAGACCGCGTCGTCGTCGAAGATGCAGTTGCCCGCCATGTTGACGCCCATGTCGGTCGGGGACTTGTAGGGCGACTTGCCGAGAATCTGCTCGAGCATCGCGTTGAGAACCGGGAAAATCTCGACGTCGCGGTTGTAGTTGACCGCCGTCGTGTTGTACGCCTCGAGGTGGAAGGGGTCGATCATGTTGACGTCACCGAGGTCGGCAGTAGCCGCCTCGTAGGCGATGTTGACCGGGTGCTTCAACGGAATGTTCCAGATCGGGAAGGTCTCGAACTTCGCGTAGCCCGCCTTGACTCCGCGCTTGTTCTCGTGGTAGAGCTGCGAAAGGCAGGTCGCCATCTTGCCGCTTCCCGGACCGGGCGCGGTGACGATTACCAGCTCGCGCGAGGTCTCTATGTACTCGTTGCGACCGTAGCCCTCGTCGCTGACTATCTTCGCGACGTCGGACGGGTAACCCTCAATCGGATAGTGCCGGTAGACGCGGATGCCCAGCTCCTCAAGCTTCTTCTGGAAGGCAATCGCCGCGGGCTGCTGGGTGA
>CAKSOR010000212.1 GCA_934477985.1 uncultured Eubacteriales bacterium | reverse complement strand
GCGTACATTTTCGCGTATGTTCCGTGCTTTTTCATCAGTTCCTCATGGGTTCCTTCCTCAATGACATGTCCCCGCTCCATCACGACAATCCGATCTACATATTTCACCGCTCCCAGCCGATGCGTGATGAGCAGCAGACTCTCGTTATCGGCCATGGAGTCGAACACCTGGCGGTAAATCTCACGCTCCGAGATGGGATCCAGCGCGGCGTTTGGCTCATCCATGATGAGCATCTTCGTTCCGCGGCGTATGAGTGCTCTGGCCATCGAGAGCTTCTGCCACTCTCCACCTGAAAGTTCGATCCCATTCTCATCGAATCTCCCGATCGGTGTGTCAAGTCCCAGCGCCTCCGCTCTTATACGTGTGCCGATACCGACTCTGTCCGCGCATTCCATGAGTTCGTCACTGCTGTATGACCCGTAAATATCGCCCATTGCGATATTATTCCGGAAAGTTGTTTCATACCGTCCAAAATCCTGAAAGACCATCGAGACCTCGCGGCGCAGTCTGCCGATCTCCTCCTGCTGCGGTCGACCGTTTACATATATCTCCCCATGCTCCGGCGCGTACAGCCGGATGATCAGCGACATGAGCGTCGATTTTCCGCTGCCGTTCTCACCGACGATCGCAAGCTTCTCCCCCTGCTTTATCTCCAGACACAGATCGTCGACGGCGTTTCTCTCGCTTCCCTCATACCGGAAGCTGACGTGGTCAAGACGAATATTGAGCGGTTCATCCAAAGCCGCCGCTGGATACGGAAGCGGTTCCATTTCGGGAAGAGCCATCAATTCCTCGTGTGCTTCGTAGTACTTCTCCGCGAGCTTCAGATCCCGGAACGAAGAAAACAGATTGCCGGACGTGTCGATAAGGGAACCGGACGAGCTGTAAACGAGAAGGAAAGTACCGATCCCGACGCTGCCATCAAGGATCATCTTCGATGTCAGAATGAGCGCAGCGACCATAAAAGCGTTGGAAACAGCGTATGTCGCAAAGTCCAGCAGAAGGAACAGTCCCTGCTTCCCGGCTGTCTTACGATTCACCTTTCTGGTATAGTAAAGCCATTTTTCACGCAGATATTCCGTAAGCCCGAAAAGCCGCACTTCCTTGATCGTGTTCCTGTCGAAGAGAACCGAGCGGTAGGTGTCCGCGTAGCGGCGATCCTTCATGTTTCCAACAATGTCATAATAATTGAGCCGCGCTTCGAGCCATGTTTTGAATATTCCAAACAGATTTCCGGCGATCATGATCACGGCGATCCATGGATGGACGCGGCAGAGCACGATCGATGTGAAGACGAACGAGATCACTGTACCCACAAGGGCGCTGAGCATGCGTCCGAAGAGCAGATTGACACAGAAATCCGGGTAGTTTCCCGAAACGAGCTCTATCTTTTCATAGAGTGCGGGAGAATCGAATGTGCTGTAGTACACACGGCAGAGCTTCGTGTAGATCCTCTGCCATATTTTTATTTTCAGTTCACTGGAAGCTTCTAAATAGATCGGACGCTGCTTCATAGAAGAAAAATTAAGATAGACACCACTTGCCAGCATACCAGCGCCCGCTAAGAGCATCATACGAAACCCGTCTTCTCCCGAAAGGATCTTATCAATGCCGTTTAATAGTGACGACTGCAGTAACGGCTGCAGCATACGAACGATATAATCCAGCAAGCAGAATATCCAGAGAACAATCGCGGCACGGCGGAGTTTCTTTTCGTCCTTCGCCATCGACCACGCGTCCTTCAGCACACAAAAGATCGCTCTCATTGCTTTTCCACCTCCAAAACTGTATTAGCGGCGTACAACTCACGTTGTGCCTCAAACATCACGCGGTAATCGCTATCCTTTTTCATAAGCTCCTCGTGTGTTCCGGATTCGGATATATTCCCATTCTTCAAAAAGACTATCCTGTCCGCTTTTCTGGCAAATCCTACACGATGCGAGACAAGTATAACGGTCCCGCCGCACTTGCGTGTGTTTTCTATCACCTCAGCAAATTGTTTTTCCTCCGCCAATGGATCCAGTTTCGCGGCCGGCTCATCGAAAATCATTATTTTCCGGTTTGCAAAAAACGCTCTTGCCATTGCGAGCCGCTGCCACTGTCCGCCTGAAAGCTCCGTTCCTTCAGACTCAATCGTTCTGCCAAGTATACGGTCGAGTGAGCCGCAGTCCTCAAGAATACTTTCTGCCTGTGCCGACTTGAGACTTTCCAAGATCTTTTCGTCATTTTCAAGCTCTTCCACATTTCCGAATCCTACATTTTCCCGGAGCGTGAAGGGATACTTGCAGAAATCCTGAAACAGCGCGCCTATCTGCCCGCGCACATATTCCTCACTTCTGTCAGCGTCATTTCCGAATATTTTGACAGAACCTGCCTCCGGCGTATACATTCCAAGTATCAGCTTAATAAGCGTGGATTTTCCCGAGCCATTCTCCCCGAGGAGCGCGATCACTTCTCCCGATTGAATTGTGAGATCAATATCGTGGAGCACATTTTTCCCCTCAGAATAGGAAAAGCTGAGATCTTTTATCTCGATTGCCGGCTTGTTTTCATCCGCAAGAAGCGCACTTTTACAGGGAGCTTTTTTGTGCGAAAGTATCTCCTGATATGTATCATAGACCTCCTCAGAACGCTTCGTCATTGAGATACAATTCAGAAAACTTTCAATCACATCTCCGGCACCACTGAAGCAATCTCTTGAAAGTCCCCATATCGTATATACACATCCAAGCGGAAGCGCGCCGCGAATAACGAATACGGCAGCGATTCCAAGAAGGCAGATCGGACCGAATGTATAACAAAGAAAATTCTCAACCGCGTACACACGCATCACTTTTTTGGAACCTTCCAGAACAACATTATCTGCCGCGCGCCTCTCATTTGCCCATTCAGAAATATGTTTGTCGCAAAGCCCCATCATACGCGCCTCACGATTGTATATCCCGAAAAACATCCCTGAGAGATAACCGGCATATCGGTTGTGTGGAGAAGCTTTCCGCCATGCTTCGTTCTCATATTCGCCAGCGTTTCTTACGATAAACATCCCACATACGAATATCGCGATGAAAACAGGCACAAAGATTATGTGGAAACGCACTAAGTAAACAAGCGAGATAATCAATGAATAGACAGTTATAAAAACACCAATATAGGAACGCAGTATGCCCGGTTGTGAACGGATCCCATCACAAAAACGGTAGAATTTGTCACAGAAGTCAGCGTTGTCAAAGTCTCTCAACGGTACCATACGCGAAACTTCAATCAGGAATTTTGATGCGCCAACTTCCCCGCGGACCGGCATATAATCATCTGAGAATCTCCACCGCACCTCCACAAGAAGCCAGAGCAGGACATTCAGAAGTCCGAACTTCAGAAGCCCATACGCGATCGCATAAATATCCCCCTCCGCGGTGAACATGTCTTGCACCGCGTTTATAACATCCCCGAGACTGATCGTCACCAAAAGACCGAGTGTTGATTTCATGAGCTGAACGCCTATGTAACCCGCGAAAAGCACGGGCGAGAAAGAAATTGCGTTTTTTATGACCCAGAAGATTGTTTTCAGATGTTTCATAGCTGCCTTTCTTTATTACAAAACATATGTCACATAGTATCATGGAGACTGGCATCCGCATAACAGACATGGTTTGCATCGCTGTCTGCTATGCGGATGGCGTCACCTTGCTTGTGCGCAACAGTATCTATCAGTAGAAACTGCGCTTGCAATCATTTGCAAGAACCACACTTGCAATTGGTGTTGGAGTTGTTCGATCCAGAGCGGTATCCGAAAGTAATCGCGCGTCTCGCGGGATGCCGCCGCTTGTCATTTGTTATATGCCATATGCCTTGCGGACGGTTCTTGCGATAAAGTCTTCGTCCACATAATCAAGCAGCGGCGTGATGGCGGGAATGCCGTACCGTTTTGCCGCGTCCACGGCGATCTTGGTGATATCGTCCTCATCCAGATAGTCGAGCATCGGGCTGATTGCCGGAACGCCGCCTTTTCGGTACGCGTCCCACGCGATTTTGCCGATATCGTCCCCGTCCACCATATAATCAAGCATAGGGACGATCGCCGAAGTGCCGCCTTTCTGGTACGCGTCCCACGCGATCTTGCCGATATCGTCTCCGTCTATCATGTACTCGAGCATCGGAACGATCGCCGGAATACCGCCTTTCCGGTATGCGTCCCACGCGATTTTGGAGATACCGTCCCCGTCCACCAGATACTCAAGCATCGGCTCGATCTCCGGAACGCCGCCTTTCTGGTACGCGTCCCACGCGATTTTGTCGATACCGTCCTCGTCTAGATAATCAAGTAGCGGTTTTATCGCTGTGATGCCGTCTTTCAGATACGCGTCCCGTGCAATCTTAGCGATATCATCCTCGGAGACATAGTCGATCATTTTCGCCATTTTCGCGTAATCGCTTTTTTCGTACAGCTTACGGAAGATCTTCCCACAGCTATCTTCATCCAGATAACTGAGCAGCGGTTCGACCGCGTCGTAGTCCAGCTCCATGACATCCGCCCCCATCTGCGTCTCCACCATTTCCGCTACCCGGTTGTCCGGCAGGATCGGCGCGGCTTCGGCAATGTCCTCCGACGTGAGCGTCACCTCTGTGTCGTTTGTGAGCGCCGCTTGTACCGCTGGTGCTTCTTTCCCGAGCAGTTCGTCTACAGAGATATCGAGGATCGCGGAAATCTCCGGGAGCTTAGAAATGTCGGGCATCGTCCGCCCGGTTTCCCAGCTGCTGACCGCCTGATAGCTGATTCCGAGCGCGTCTGCAAGCGCCATCTGCGTCATGCCCTTCGCACGTCTTGCATCTGCAATCCTTTTGCCGATCTTCACCAATTCAAACATGTTTCTTTCCTCCTTGTTTGCCATTGTGCTGCCCTTTTTTATAAGATCTTCGCGGCTATTTATTTTCCTCTCCGGTATAGTTATTATAAACCATATGGAATAAAAAAACAATAAAGCGGTGCTTGTATTGAGAATAATCGTAGATATGGGGCAGTTCTTTCACCTATACAAGCGACGCTTGAGTTTCTTTCACAAAATGGAGACCAAATCCGCTCCGGTCTCCGGAGTCCTAGACTTTCAGAACGGACGATTTTCAAATATTAGGCACCAAGTCTACACCATCAGTGGAAGAACCAGCTTCACGACTCATCAAATGAACCTATCCTATATAATGTCTACTGAACAACCCTCAGTTTTTCGCACGGTTGCAAAAAGCCGAGTAGCCAATCCAGAAATTGTAAAAAGGCGTACTGAATCTTTCGCAGATTCAGCAGCAGAATGGACAGAGCAACCACATGCGCAGCTGTTTCTTCCAGCTTCGCCGTCACCAGCC
>CAKSOR010000211.1 GCA_934477985.1 uncultured Eubacteriales bacterium | reverse complement strand
CGCCCCCGCCGCGCCAAAGGCGCGGCGGGGGCTCGGTGGGAGCGAAAAGAGGAACGCACTGAGCGGATGCTCAGAGCGTTCCCCCTTTTTTGCGCGCTGACGAGGGCACATAACGCCTTCGCCGCAAATACATCTCGAAAAAAAGATACGACGCGAAAACCCACAGCGAAACACTCCCGGTAAAAAGCAAAACCACAACCGCCGCAAGCCAGATCAGAAATACCACCAACGCGGTCAGAATGTCCAGCAATCGGCTTCCGCACCCGACGAGCTCAGCCAACACGCACCCGCCGTCAAGCATCTTCACCGGCAGAAGATTCACCGCCGCGAGCGCCATCGACACTCCGAAAAAATCCCCGAACCCCAGCCAAAGCCCGATCAGCCCGCTGATAACATTCATCAAAGCCCCCGCGGCATATACGATCGCCCGCTTCCATCGACTGAGCCCATAGAGCGCCGCGTCGATCTCAGCTCCGGAAAATGTCAGCCGTATGCCATGAAATCTCCCGCCGCACAGCTTTATTGCCGCGATATGCCCGAACTCATGTATCGCCGCCGCGGTTAATGTAACCGCCGCTGACTCACAGACACTCAATCCGGCACAACTATCGGCGGAAGCAGTCCGACTACCGTCTCGGCGGCTTCGGTCTCATCGCTCTCAAGCGCCGCCATCGCCGCTTCACTCAGGTAGCTCCCCGACGGTTTCGCAGACGCCCGCACCGCCGCCTCTATCTCTTCCCCGCCAAGTGTCGCAAGATTGTAGCATAATATCGCTCCCGACAGCGTGAACAGTCCAGCCGCTAACAGTATCGTGTCAAGTCTCCTCTTCATGCTATTCAACTCCCTTCCCTCCGAACATATTCAAAAACGTCCGGAATTATGAATACCTCTTGACAAATTCCGCGCAAAGTGTTATAATCTTCTTACCAAATTTTCAGGAGAACCCCAAAATGCAAACAAAAAACCAGATCTTCGTCCGCGACCGGGAATTCTACCGCGTCGTCCTGTCACTCGCTATCCCGATGACCCTCCAGAACGTCCTCCAGCTTCTCCTCAACATGATGGACACCGTCATGCTCGGAAGGCTCGGCGACAGTTCTGAAGCCCTGATTTCAGCCGCGAACTTCGCAAACCAGCCTTTCTTCGTCTACTCGCTCTTCCTCTTCGGAATGGTCTCCGGAATGTCGGTCCTCATCGCCCAGTACTGGGGTAAGGGCGACACCGACGCCATCAACTCGATAACCGGAATCGCGCTGACCGCCGCCGTCATCGTCGGCAGTATCTTCACAATAGTCTGCTACGCGTTCACGCCGCAGGTCATGGGTATCTTCACCGAAAGCCCGGATGTCATCGACCTCGGCGTAAAATACCTGCGCATCGTGCTGGCATCCTACATAATCGCCTCAATGACCTCTATCCTCTGCGGAGTCATGCGCTCGACCGAGCAGGTCGGCATCGCGCTCGGCTCAAACACAGTCGGAATAGCTACAAATGTCATCCTCAACTACGCGCTCATCTTCGGAAAGTTCGGTCTGCCGCGAATGGAGATCGAGGGCGCGGCGCTCGCGACACTGATCGCGAAGATCGTCGAGTTCTCGGTTGTTCTGGTCTACGTCGTCTTCTTCGACAAGCGCGTCAAGCTCGGCTTCAGGCGCATGTTCGCCCGCAATGAAAAGAAAAAGGCGATGCTGAGCGACTTCATCCGCTACAGCCTGCCTGTCATCTTCAACGAGACGATGTGGGGTCTCGGAATCACCCTCCATTCGGTCATAATCGGTCACATCGGTGACGCCGCTTACGCCGCATACACGGTCGCCAACATCATTGAGAAGATCGGTCTCCTCTCGGCGATCGGATTCGCGAACGCCACACAGATCATCATCGGCAAGGAGATCGGCGCGAACCGCCCGCAGAACGCCTACCCTTACGCGAAGACAATGCTCGCGCTGTCGGCTCTGCTCGGCGTGATAATGTCGGGCGTCGTGCTGCTGGTGCGCGTACCGGCGGTCGGACTCTTCGACATCGCCGACTCGACAAAGGCAGCGGCGGTGAATATCATCGGCGTTATGTCGGTCATTATCTTCATAAAGAGCTTCAACACGACGGCAATCGTCGGAGCGATGCGCGGCGGCGGAGACACCAGGACAGCGATGATCTTCGATTTCGTGCCAATGTGGGTATTCTCGATCCCGCTGGGCGCGATAACGGCGCACTTTCTCAAATTCCCGGTCTGGTGGGTCTACGCCTGCCTCATGAGCGACGAGGTCATCAAATCCACGTTCTGTCTTCTCTATATCAAATCAAAAAAGTGGATCAGAAATGTCACCCGGTGATTTATTCACGCACTGAAATCCGCCCATGCGAAATCGGTTATACGCGGAACGCTTCTGCGATAAACAGATCGGCTTCGCCGGCTTCTGAAAGAACACCGGTTCAATGCTTTTTCGCAAATATGAGATAGCTTGATTAATATCAGTTTTCACGCAAGGAGCTTGAGTTCATGGGATTTTTCACGTGAAACAACTTTAGGACAATACCGCAAAATTCACGGCTGACGCCTTAAGCACGCATCTGCGCGCTTAGAATTATGCGGTGTTGCTTTAAATCAGCGTTTCCCTGAGACCCGCGATTTACAAATATACATAGGAAAGAAGGTAACAGCATGTCACTCTCAAACGCCATCGAACGCTACCTGCGCCGCCTCGACGACGCCGGACTCTCGACACACAACGTCCTCATCGCACGCGGAGACGACATCCTCTTCGAAAAGTACTACCCGCCCTTCACCGCCGACTTCCTTCACCGCGAATACTCCCAGAGCAAGAGCATCGTCTCGCTCGCGGTCGGATTCGCTTACACCGAGGGGCTGATCTCGCTCGACGACCCGATCGGCAAGTATTTTCCAGACGAGACAAACGGCGTCAAAGACCCGAAAATGACTGAGCAGACAATCCGCAACATGCTCATGATGAGCACTCCGAAGCACGCGATAAACTGGTTCAATGCCCGCACCCCCGACCGCGTCAGGCAGTATTTCGAGACCACAACGACCGCCGCGCCGCTCGGAAGCGAATTCCAGTACGACAGCCCCGGCTCGTTCGTCCTCGGCGCGATGGTCGAGCGGCTTTCCGGAATGAGTCTCACCGAGTATCTCCGTCCGAGATTATTTGACAAGCTCGGCGTCTCGGCTGGCATCCACTGCCTGAAGTGCCCCGGCGGACACTCCTGGGGTGACTCGGCGTTCCTCGCGACCGCGCGCGACATGATGAAACTCCTCCGCTTCGTGATGGACGGCGGCAGGGTGAACGGCGAACAGCTGATCGACGCCGGTTACATGCGCGACGCCGTGAAGCCGCTCATCCCGACTATACCCGCTGAGTCGGCTCACCGCCGCTCCTCACAGGGCTACGGCTATCTGATCTGGAAGCTCTACGGAGAAGGCTTCTATTTCAACGGCATGGGCTGTCAGTTCTCGGTCGCTGTGCCCGAAAAGAACCTGATACTCATCTACAACGGCGACAATCAGGGCATCGGAACAGCTGGCGACACGGTGATCGACAGCTTCTACGACATCGTCGTTCCGGCGGTTGACGAGCCCGACGACAGCTCCGCGAGGGTTTCGCTCGAAACCTATGCTTCCGGGCTGAAGCTGATGTCGGCGCGCGGACTCGATTCCTCGCCGCTCGAGAAGAAGATCTCCGGAAAGCGCTACACGCTCGACGAGAACCCGATGGGCATCAAGTGGCTTGAGCTCACCTTCGGCGAGACCTGCAAAATGAGCTACGAGAACGCGCAGGGCGTGAAGGAATTCGCCTTCGGGCGCTGTGAGAACCGCTTCGGGCCCTTCACGGAGGAGGGCTATTCGCGCGAGGTCGGCTCGGTGTTCTGCCCCAGAAGCTACTACAAGACGGCGTTCTCGGGCGCTTGGAAGGACTCGAAGACCCTGCTCATAGACGTTCAGGCAATCGACGAATACTTCGGTCGGCTCTGGATAACACTCGGCTTCGACGGCGATAAGATCAGCGTCAACATGTTCAAATCGGCTGAGGACTTCTTCACGACCTATTCCGGCAAAGCCGAGGGGAAAATGGTATGAAGCTCTGGCTCGTAAAGGACGGAAAACTCGCGGCGGTAGACGGCGGCGTGGTGAACGAGCTGCCCGACGGCATCCGCGCGGGCTACACAAGGCGGATAATCGACTCGGCGAAGCGCCGCGAGTGGAAAACCACCGGCGAGGGCGCGAAGTTCGCCGGGACGTTCGAGCCGGGCGCGGACGCCGAGAGCCGCGCTGGTTCGATACGCGCGAGTGTCACCGGAATCGCGGAGTATGGCGGCGCGGTCTGCTTTTCCGAGACGATCGACGAGATCAGCGGAATATTCAAGAAGGTCAGCGCCGACGACAATTCCGAGGCGATCGCCGTAAGCTCGAACGACCGGATATACGCCGGACTTGACATATACCGCCACCGCGCGGCGACCTCGATCTCTCGCGCGGGTGAGAGCCACATCGCGGTCGCCGACCTGCCGTCCTTCGACTTCTCGGAAGTCACCGAGGGACACACGGTCGAGTCCGACCCGGTCTGGTCGCGCACCGAGCCGGATGTGCTCTATTTCTCGAGCGCCGGACTGCCCGAGCAAACCGGAGAACAGCCGGTCGGACCGATGATGACTCCCGCCGCGATAATGAACGCGATGGAGCGCCCGGCGGCTTCGAGAGGTCCGGCGGCGCTCTGCCGTCTCGACCTGAGAAGCGGCGAGTTCACGACGCTTCTTGAGGACGACAGCTTTGACTTTCTGAAGCCCTTCGCGGCGGAGGATGGGAGTCTTTACTACATAAAGCGCCCATATTCGGTCGAGAAGCCGAACGGCTGTCTTTTCGACGCGCTGATGCTGCCTGTAAGGCTTGTAAAGTCGCTTTTCGGCTTTCTGAGCTTCTTCTCGCTGAAATACTCGGGCAGTCCGCTGCGCTCGGGAGGCGTGCAGGCAAAGGGGCAGGACACCGGGAAAATCTTCATCGAGGGCAACCTGATAGACGCTGAGCGCGAGCTGAAAGCCAACAGGAACGACAAAGCGCCTGGGATTATCCCGAAGTCGTGGGAACTGAGAAAGCGGCTTCCTGACGGCTCTGACAACCTTGTGGCACGCGGCGTGAGGTGCTTTTCGGTCGGCGTGAAGGTCGTTTACTCGAACGGGAAATATCTGCTAACTCCCGATGGCGAAGTCGTCGCGAAGTGTGACGGCGTGTCGGCGCTGAGGTTCATAGCGGACTGATTTAAGGCAACACCGCATAATTCTAAGCGCGTAGATGCGTCAGCGAATTTTTCGTCAGACGATACAAAAATTCGCAGGCAGGGTACCG
>CAKSOR010000210.1 GCA_934477985.1 uncultured Eubacteriales bacterium | reverse complement strand
CCCCGGAATGCTCGATATACATTTCTCGCTTCTCCGGAACGTCTTCCGGAGCTACGGCTATCACATGGAGCTGCTTCACAACGAGAGCCACGCGGTCGTCGAGACCGGACTGAAATATGTCCACAACGACACCTGCTATCCGGCTCTGCTCGTCATCGGGCAGATGATCGACGCGCTGAACAGCGGAAAATACGATCTCCACAAGACCGCGCTGATGATCACGCAGACCGGCGGAGGCTGCCGCGCCTCGAACTACATACACCTTCTCAGAAAGGCTCTGAAGAAGGCGGGTTACGGCTATATTCCGGTCATCTCGCTGAATCTCTCGGGACTCGAGAAGAACTCCGGCTTCCACTGGACGCTCGGACTTATCAGAAAGCTGATCGCGGCGATGGCTTACGGCGACCTGATGATGTGTCTTTCGAATCAGGTGAGACCCTACGAGCTCGAGAAGGGCGCGGCTGACGCGGTCTCCGAGAAGTGGGTCAGGACGCTGACTGATGAGTTCGCCGCCGGACGCGGTTTCGCCAAGCGCGTGATGCGCTCGTATATGGAGAAGATCGCCGCCGATTACGCCGCGGTCAAGGTCGACCGGAGCGTTCAGCGCGTCAAGGTCGGAATCGTCGGCGAGATATATGTAAAGTTCTCGCCGCTCGCGAACAATCATCTCGAGGAGTTCTTGGCGTCAGAGGGCTGCGAGGTCATGGTGCCGGGACTTATGAGCTTCATACTCTTCAAGACCGACAACCGCATCGAGGATGTCAAGCTCTACGGCGGAAGCAAGGCGAAGAAGTTCATCGCCGGAGTGCTGCTCGGGTATCTCTCGGGCATGGAGGAGTTCATAATCGACATCATCGAAAAACAGGGACTCTTCAAAGCGCCTACGAGATATTCGCACCTCAAGGAGCTTATCAAGGGCATCGAGGGCTATGGCTGCAAGATGGGCGAGGGCTGGCTTCTGACCGCCGAGATGCTTGAGCTCATCGAGAACGGTTACGGAAACATCGTCTGCGCGCAGCCGTTCGGCTGTCTGCCGAACCACATCGTGGGAAAGGGTATGATCAGGCGGCTTCGCGAGCTTCATCCCGAGGCGAACATCGTGCCGATCGACTATGACCCCGGCGCTACCAGGGTCAACCAGGAGAACCGCATTAAGCTGATGCTCTCGGTCGCGCGTGAGAACATGGACGGCGTTCCGGCTGAGAAGCCGGTCAAAGAGCCCGCTACGGTCTGATGAGCTTCAGTATAAACGTTCCGGAACACGCCGCGGCTGTCATTGACAGGCTCGGGAAGAGCGGCTGTGAGGCGTTCGCGGTCGGCGGATGCGTGCGCGACTCGCTTCTGGGGCTGACGCCGAACGACTGGGACGTGACCACATCGGCTGAGCCTGAGAAGGTTATGGAGATATTCGGCGGCGCTCCGTTCAAGGCTGTTCCGACAGGAATAGAGCATGGAACGGTGACGGTCGTATGTGACGGACAGCCTATCGAGGTCACGACTTACCGGATTGACGGCAAGTACTCGGACGGGCGGCATCCCGGCTCGGTGAAGTTCACCTCGTCGCTCGAGGCTGACCTTGCGAGGCGCGATTTTACGGTAAACGCGATGGCTTACTCGCCCAAGGTCGGGCTGGTCGACCCGTTTTGCGGGCGGGACGATCTCTCGGCTGAGGTCATACGCTGTGTGGGAAAGGCTGAGAGGAGATTCAGCGAGGACGCGCTGCGGATAATGCGCGCGCTGAGATTCTCGGCGGTGCTCGGGTTTTCAATCGAGGAAAAGACCGGAGCGGCGGCGAAGAAGCTCGCCTCAAATCTCGATCTTATCTCGCGCGAGAGGGTTTATTCGGAGCTCTCGAAGCTGATCTGCGGGGTGAATTCTCCCGCGGTGATAATGAACTACCGAGATGTGCTGTCAAAGGTCGCGCCGGTCTGTGACTGCTCGGCTGTGTCTGAACGGCTTATTGAGATCGGCGAGCGGCGGAATCTTCCGCTCATGTATTCGGCGCTGCTCTGCGGGACTGACGCTGAGGCGGCGCTGCGGGGACTCAAAGCCGATAAGCGGACGATACAGCGGGTCTGCGCGATACTCTCTCGCGCCTGGGCGGACAGCTATCTCGGCGCCAAGAAGCTCTGTGCGGTCTGCGGAGTCGATATTGCCCGGGAAATACAGCTTTTAGCTTACGCGCGCGGCGAGATCGGGCTTGACGCGCTCGGGTTCATCGACACGATAGTCGGGCGCGGTGAATGCGTTTCGGTAAAGCAGTTAAAAATAGACGGCGGGGAGCTGCGCGCGATGGGGATAAAACCCGCGCGTATAGGCGAGGCGTTGTCGGGACTTCTCGGTGAGGTCATCTGTGGGCGAATCCCCAATGAGAGGAGTTCGCTGGCTTTGTTTGCGGCGAAGAATTATCTATGAAAAAAGCGCTTGTTATAATAAATCAGCACACGGCGAAATACCGGCTGAGGGTTGATCTTCTGGATCTTCTCGACATACTGACCAAGGGCGGGCTTGAGTGCTTCACGCGTCCGACGCAGAAGGCGGGCGACGCGATGCAGTACACCGCGGATAACGCCGCGGAGTATGATGCTGTCGTCTGTGTCGGCGGGGACGGGACGCTTTCGGAGGTTGTGACCGGGCTTTGCCGGCTTGAGCCTGAAAAGCGCCCGCCGGTCGGGTATATTCCGGCGGGGACGACGAACGATTTCGCGGCGAGTATCGGGCTGCCGGGCGATCCGCTCGCGGCGGCGAAGATTGTTGTGACCGGGACTCCGCGCGAGATGGACTGCGGGAATGTCGGCGGGCACATATTCAACTATATCGCGTCGTTCGGGGCTTTCACAGGGGTTTCGTACGACACTCCGCAGCCGCTGAAGAATCTGTTCGGGCACTTCGCGTACCTGCTTGAGGGCGTGAAGTATCTGTCGGACATAAAGCCCTGCCGGATGAGATTTGAGAACGGCGGGGAGGTCATCGAGGGCGAGTTTGCCTTCGGGGCTTTCGCGAACACGCTCTCGATCGGCGGGGTGATTAAGCTTCCGGGAGAGGTAGAGTTTGACGACGGACTGCATGAGTATCTGCTTGTGAAGATGCCGCAGAATTTAGCGGCGCTCAACGAGACCGCGGTCGAGCTCGCCGGGAAAAGCTACGGAAAGAATGTGATCTACGGAAAGTTCAGAAAGGGTGAGATAGTCTTCACGCCCGGGAGGATGGCATGGTCGCTTGACGGCGAGCGGGTCGACACGGACGGAAAAGTGGAGATTGAGAATCTGCACTCTGCGTACAGACTTATCACAGGTTGAGGCGCGATGGACAGAGAGAAGTTTTTCAAAGGCGCGAAGTTTCTGACGCTTGACCCGGTGAGATATCCGGAGTTCGCGAAGATTCCGGAGACGTATTTTGTACAGTGTGAGCGGAAATTCATCGCGGCGCAGTTTTATAAGAAGGTTGAGTTTGAGGGCGCCGGGCGGGCGGTCATACATGTGTTCGCCGACACGAAGTTCAGGTTGACCGTGGACGGAAAGGTGCTTGGCGTCGGACCGGTCGCGGCGGGCGGGGACTACGGGAACTGTCTTCCGATGCCGAAGCAGTATTTCAACACGTATGAGGTTGAGGTTCGCGGCGGGATGGAGATATTCTGTGAGGTGCAGACTCCGGGGCTTGTGCAGACCGATTATTCGTGCGGAAAGGGCGGGTTCATTTTCGAGGCGGATGTTAAGGTCGGCGAGCGGGAGTTTGCCGTCGTGACCGACGAGAGCTGGGAGATGAGAGCTGACACGCGGTTTGATTCGTTCGACCGGGGAGATTACACACGCGCGCTTCCGGAGTGGGAAAAAGCTGTCGTTGTGCCCGAGGACGAGGTTGTGTGGAATCTCGCCGAGCCGGGAATTCCGATGCTTCGCGAGAGTATTGTCGAGCCGATGAAGGTGACAAGGAGTGACGGGTCGACGCGGTCTGAGTTTGACCGGATTTATTCGGCTTATGTTTTGCTTGAGATTGACAATAAGAGCGATTCGGCGCGGGAGATTGAGATTTCGGCGAGCGAGTATGGCGGGAAGGCGAATGAGTTTCTGCGAGTGCCGGTCGGGAAGCTTTCCTACCGGGGATTCCGGATGTGGAGCACCGGAGAGATCACGGTCTGGCACGGTGATGACGTTGAGGTATCGGCGAAGGTGGTTTTCGCGCGGTATCCGGTTGACGAGTCGCTGGTCGGGAGCTTTGAGTGCCCGGATGAGAGACTCAATGAGATCTACGAGCTCGGAAAGAAGACGCTTGAGATCTGCCGCCAGACTCTGCATCTCGACAGTCCCCTGCACCAGGAGACGCTCGGGTGCACGGGAGATTACGCGATCGAGAATCTGATGACGGCGGTGACGTTCGGGGATTTCAGGCTGACGCGGCTTGATCTTATAAGAACGGCGGACTATCTGAGGATGACCGGCGGGTACATGTTCCACACGAGCTACAGTCTGATATTCGTGACGATGCTTCGTGATTACTACATGTTCACGGCGGACACTGACACGGTTCGCGAGCTTTTGCCGGCGGTTGAGGTGCTGTTCAGGCGGTTTGGCGGGTTCATTGAGGACGGGGTGATTGAGAATCCTCCGGACTATATGTTTGTCGACTGGGGCGAGCTTGACGGGTACAATCTGCATCATCCGCCGAAAGCGCTCGGGCAGACGGTTCTGAACTCGTTCTACAGGATGGCGCTGCTTGCGGCTTCGGAGCTTTACACCGCGGTCGGGGATTCCGGTCGGGCGGATGAGCTTTCGAAAGCGGCTGAGGCGCATAAAGCGGCGTGCAACCGGAGATTTTATGACGCTGAGCGGGCGATGTATTTTGACGGGACGCCCGCGCCTGAGTCGGTTTACGAGGCGAAGCAGTGGCTTCCGGCGAACGCGTCGAGGCGGTATTATACGCGTCAGGCGAACGCTTTAGCGGTTTTATGCGGGTTTACTGACGACGTGTCGCTGATGGCGCGGATTGCTGATTCGATACTGAATGGCGGCGGAGGATTTGAGGACTTTGAGGTTCAGCCGTATTTCATGCACTATGTGCTCGAGGGAGTGCGGAAGGCTGGTTTGTTCGGCGAGTATGGGTTCAGGCTGATACATCTCTGGGACAAGCAGGTTCTGGCTTCGCCGAAGGGCATGAAGGAAGGCTGGGGGAAGTTTATCGGCGACAACAGCCATGCGTGGGGCGCGACGCCTACCTGGCAGCTCCCGGCGGCGGTCGCGGGGATTAAGGTTTCAGCTCCCGGAAAGGTCGCGTTTGAGCCTGAGCTCTATGGCTTGGAGTGGGCGAAGGTTGAGATTCCGGTCGGCGGGGTGATGGTGGAGGTCGTGGCGCGCGCCTAGCGCGCGCCACGACCCGCGGCGCAGCCGCCCGTT